>NZ_BADI01000645.1:0-16641 GCF_000333555.1 Herbaspirillum sp. B65
TTCTTCCGAGCACGATCGCGCCAAGGATCTGATCGCCGAACTGGTCAACCAGGTGATGGAAGGCACGGTTGTCGTGTCCGAGAATCTGTCCGCGACCCTCGATGCCCGCATTGCGGAACTGGACAGTCTGATTTCCAGTCAGGTCAGCGCCATCATGCACGCTCCCGAATTCCAGAAGTTGGAGGGCAGCTGGACCGGGTTGAACTACCTGGTTCGCAACACCACCGTGGGCGAGAACCAGAAGATCAAGATCCTCAACGCAACCAAGAAGGAACTGGTCAAGGACTTCAACTCTGCGCTGGAATTCGACCAGAGTGCCATGTTCAAGAAGGTCTACGAAGAAGAGTTCGGCACCTTCGGTGGTGCGCCTTTCGGTGCCCTGCTGGGAGATTTCGAGATCACCCGCCAGCCGGAAGACATGTACTTCATTGAGCAGATGTCGCGCATCGCTGCGGCATCCCATGCCCCCTTCATTACCGCGGCCTCGCCTGAACTGTTCGGTCTGGAGACCTATGCCGATCTGGGCAAGCCGCGTGACTTGTCCAAGGTCTTCGACACCGTCGAATACGCGAAGTGGAAATCCTTCCGCGAATCCGAAGACTCGCGCTATGTCGGTCTGACGCTGCCGCGCTTCCTCGGTCGTCTGCCCTTCAATCCCAAGGATGGCACCACGGTCGAGGGTTTCAATTTCGTCGAGGATGTCGACGGCACCGATCACTCCAAGTACCTGTGGTGTAACGCTGCCTACGCGTTCGGCAGCAAGCTGACCAAGGCCTTCGAGGACTTCGGCTGGTGCGCAGCGATCCGTGGCGTGGAGGGTGGCGGCCTGGTGGAGGATCTGCCCACGCACACCTTCAAGACCGATGAGGGCGAAGTGGCCTTGAAGTGCCCCACCGAAATCGCCATTACCGACCGCCGCGAAAAAGAGCTTTCCGACCTCGGTTTCATCTCCCTGGTTCACTGCAAGAACACCGATTACGCCGCCTTCTTCGGTGCGCAGTCGGCGCAAAAGCCCAAGAAATACAACACGGACGCCGCCAATGCGAATGCGGTCCTGTCCTCGCAGTTGCAATACATCTTTGCTGTCTCGCGCATCGCTCACTACATGAAGTCGATGATGCGGGACAAGATAGGCAGCTTTGCTGCCGCTTCGAACGTCGAAGACTTCCTCAATCGCTGGATCGCGCAATACGTGCTGTTGGATGACAACGCCACGCAAGAAGCCAAAGCGCAATTCCCGCTACGTGAAGCTTCGGTACAGGTGTCGGAAGTGCCGGGACGGCCAGGCGTTTATCGCGCCGTGTCGTTCTTGCGTCCGCATTTTCAGTTAGATGAACTGTCTGTGTCGCTTCGGCTGGTTGCGGAGTTGCCGCAGGCAGGGAAATCTTAACTATTTTTCCTCCCTCTTGTTTACAGGATAAGTTATGGCAATTGACGTCTATCTGCAAATCGACGGCATCAAGGGTGAATCCACTGATGACCTGCACAAGGACTGGATCGAGTGCAAGACCGTGGACTGGCAAGTCTTGCAGCCGAAGTCTGCGACCGCATCGACCGGTGGTGGCCACACCGCCGAACGTTGCGAGCACAAGGACATCGTCTTCACCAAGGTGGCCGATCTGGCATCTCCTCTGCTGCTGCAAAACTCTTCATCGGGCAAGACCATCCCGAAGGCCAAGTTCGAATTCATGCGTGCCGATGGCAAGGGCGAGCGCGTGCGCTACTTCGAAATCGAACTGACCAACGTGATGATCAGCAGCGTCGCACCCACCATCGAGTCGGGCGAGATCCTGAATGAAGTGGTCGGTCTGAAGTACTCCACCGTCAAGTGGAAGTACACGCAACAGAAGAAGGATGGTGGTACCGCCGGCAATACCTCGGGTGGCTGGGATCTTTCGACCAACAAGGTCATCTGAGTCTGAGTTGCCGTAACGGATGAGCTGTCGCTAGAAGACTAGAAGAACAGTCCTCCAAAAGGGAAAAGGGATAAGACGTCCGCCGGTTCTCCGGCGGACTTCCGTTTTGATGATGCGTTCTAGTCGTTCCAAGATTCAATAAACCAGTCCGGGGGAAATCAAATGAAAGGTTTTGCGCCCAGCCTGTTTGACAAGCTGATGAACGAGGGGGCGAAATCTTCTTTCAGCCCTATCGTCAGTCGTCTGTCGATAGAAGAACTCAAGGATGCGGTGGCACGTGATCTCGAGGCCATGCTCAATACGCGCTCCGTCATTTCCGACGAGTTGCTGCAGCAATATCCCGAGTGCAGCGAATCCATCATCGCCTATGGCCTCAACGATTTCGCCGGCATGAGCCTGGCCAGCCTGGATGACCGCATGGCCATCTGTAGCGCGCTGGAACAAGCCATTACCCGCCACGAGCCACGCTTGCGCAATGTGAAGGCGACGCTGGAGATCCAGGAAGGCTCGATCAATCGTCTCAATTTCGCTATCACAGCCTTGCTGGTGGTCAATGCCGCCCGGGAGACGGTCAATTTCGATGCCGTGCTGCAGCCATCCACCTTGCAATACTCGATCAGCAAGTCGAGAACGACCCGCATAGGAGTTTAAGTGCAAGAGCTGCTACCTTATTACGAACGGGAACTGAGCTTCCTGCGGCGTTACTCCCGCGAGTTCTCCGAGCGCTATCCCAAGATTGCGGGCAGCCTGCTGATGGCAGGCGAGATATGTGAAGATCCGCATATCGAACGCATGATCCAGTCCTATGCACTGCTCAATGCACGTGTGTCCAAGCGACTGGACGATGATTATCCCGAATTCACCGAGGCCCTGTTCGAGGTCCTCTACCCGCATTACCTGCGTCCTTTCCCCTCGTGCTCGATTGCGCGCATGGATTCGGCTGCGTCGGCCGCACAACTGACCGGCGCCACCAGAATTCCCCGCGGCACGGCGCTGTCGACCCGCCCGGTCAAAGGCGTGGTCTGCCGCTTTCAGACGGTCTATGACGTCCCGGTTGCACCGATCCGGCTCTCGCAGGCCATCTTTGCTCCCATCATCGAAGCGCCCGAGGCGGTGGTGCTAGCTCCCACGATCACATCGTCGCTGTCCATCACCATTGATACCACGTCCGATCAGATCAACCTGGCCAAGCTGGGACTCGCCTCGTTACGCGTCTTCATCGATGGCGAGGCGTCCTTCTGCGCGGCGTTGCGCGACACGCTCTTCATGCGCAGTGTGTCGGCCTGGGCCGAGCTCCCCCACAGCGGACGTTGGGTCGCGCTGCGCAAGCTCCCCCTGGCAGAGGTCGGATTCGCCGAGGAAGATGCGCTGATCGACTTCCCCGCCCAATCACATCCAGCCTACCGATTGCTCACCGAGTACTTCGCCTTCCCGGAGAAATTCAACTTCTTTGATATCGACCTGGCCTCCATCCTGTCGGCACTGCCTGTCGGTACCAAGAGCTTCACCTTGCACCTGGGGCTGGCCGGGCTGCGTGCCGATTCACACATCGCCCGCCAACTGGGCGGCCTGGGTGCCGCCAACCTGCTCCTGGGATGCACTCCGGTCATCAACCTGTTCCAGCAGCGGGGCGATCCGATCAGGCTGACCCACGCCGGCGCCTACTATCCGGTCTTGCCCGATGCCCGGCGTGCATACGGCTACGAGGTCTATTCGATCGATTCGGTACAGCTGGTGCGGCAGACGCCGTCAGGTGAGTCGATCACGCATTTTCGCCCCTTCTATTCCCTGCATCACGGCCAGTCACCCGAGCAGGATGGTCATTACTGGGCCATGCGTCGCGACGAATTGGTGGCCTTGAAGAGCCCTGGTTATGAAACCGAGATCTGTATTGTCGACATCGACTTCGACCCGGCCAAGGTCGAGACCGATACGCTGAGCATCGAACTCACCTGCACCAATCGCGACCTGCCGGCCTTGCTGACCTACGGCTTGCCCGGTGGCGACCTGAGCATGGAAGGTGGCGGTGTCGTGCGTACCGCCGCCTTGCTGCGCAAGCCGACCCTGCCATCGCGCTTCGAGCGCGGCCGCGGGACGCAATGGCGACTGATTTCTCATCTCTCGCTCAATCACCTGTCGTTGATGCGCGGCGGACTGGAGGCTTTCCAGGAGATGCTGACGCTCTACGACCAGTCCAATTCGCCCATTTCGCAACGTCAGATCAGCGCCATCGCAGCCGTTGATCACAAGGCCACGACCGCGTGGTTGCCCGGCAATCCCTTCGCCAGTCTGGTGCGGGGTATCGAGGTCAAGCTGACGGTGGATGAAGAGGGTTTCGTCGGTAGTGGATTACACGCCTTCGCCGGCGTGATCGATCGCTTCATCAGCTTGTACGTCCACGCCAACAGCTTCTCGCAGTTGAGCGTGATATCCAAAAGAACAGGGGAGGAACTGTTGAAATGCAGGCCACGCAGCGGAGATTTGAGCCTAGCGTGATCGAGCGGATCTTTGCCGCTCCCCATCGCTTCCAGTTTTTCCAGGCCGTGCGCATGATCGAACTCTGGTTCAAGTGCAATGGCGTACCGCATGAACGCGCGGTGTGCGACTTCCTGCGCTTTGCCAACCGTACCGTGCTCGGTTTCCCCGCCAGCGAGATCGAGCGTATCGAAACCTATCCGCCACGCAGCGAAGAGGCGCTCTCGGTGAGCGCCATGGAACAGGCGCTGCGTAGCGGGCAGATGAAGTATGTGCGCCTGACGCCGACCTTCATGGGCTTTCTGGGCGGCAGCGGTACCTTGCCCGCGCACTACACCGAGCGTATCGCCCGGCACCAGATCGAGCAGCGTGATGATGGCCCGCGCGCTTTCCTGGACGCTTTCTCGACCCGTTCCCTGGCCTTGTTCTACCAGGCCTGGAGCAAATACCGGCTGGCCTTCCAGTACGAAACCGGACGTCGCGACAAATTCCTGCCCTTGTTGCTCTCGCTGTCGGGTCTGGGTTTTCGTTCACTGCGCGAGCGCCTGCGCACCGTCGATGGCAGCGGCGTGCGCGATGAGTCGCTGGCGCACTTCGCCGGGGCGTTCCGCCATCGTCCGGCTTCTGCGCCGTATATGCAGAAGGTGTTGGGTGAATATTTCTCGGTGCCTTTGCAGATCGAACAGTTCGTCGGCCATTGGTATGACGTGCCGCGCGAGCACCAGACCATGCTGGGCTCGACCAATTCGGCGCTGGGCACGGCCATGGCCGGTGAGCGCGTCTGGCAGCGTGACTTGCGGATGCGTCTGCGTATCGGGCCGCTGGCCATGCGCGACTTCGAGCAGTTCCTGCCGGGAGCACGGGCATCGGTTGCACTGGCCCGCATGTTAGGAATGTTCACAGGATCGACCTTGGAATATGAAGTGCAGTTGGTATTGCGCGCCCCGGACGTGCGCGGCATGGCCCTGGACGCCAAGCGCCAAGGCGGTCGCCTGGGATGGGATACCTTCATCTCGACGGAGCCGGAAACCCGGGACCGCGCCGATATCCGCTATGAAATTGCCGTGCAGTGACACACAACCGACCGTATCCATCACTAAACGCGATCGAACACGGTCGCGATCACCAGAGCAGGAAGGAAGAGCAGAATGGGCATCAACCTGAAGTCACTGATCAGCAAACTCAACGACACCGCCCGGATAGCCACTGAACGCGCCGCGACGCTGTGCATGTCCCGTGGCCAATATGAGGTGGACCTGGAACACCTGTTCCTGGCCCTGCTCGACCAGCCACAATCGGATTTCAGTCTCATCGCGCGCCGCAGTGGCATCAGCATCGACAGTCTGCAAGCCGATCTCGAACGTGAAATCGCCACCTTCAAGAATGGCAATACCCGCACCCCGGTCCTGTCGCCGCATCTGCAGACCTTGTTCGAACACGCCTGGTTGATCGCCTCGCTGGACGGCGGCAATCCGGCCATCCGCAGCGGCCATCTGCTGCTGGCACTGCTGACCCAGAGCGAGTTGTAGCAATTGGCCTATCGGGGTTCCAAGCTGTTTGCCAAGTTCAAGGTCGCCGAGCTCAAGCATGATCTGTACAAACTGACCGAAGGTTCCGTCGAAGCCCTTGCAGAAAGCGTTTCCGGGCAAGGCCCCCGCGGGCGATATGAACGAAAGCGCTGATCCGGTCGGGGAGATGAATGCGCGCCCTTCCGGTAAGACCCCGGCGCTCGACCAGTACACCACCCAGCTCACGCAACGCGCCCGCGATGGCAAGATCGACCCGGTGATCGGGCGCGATGGTGAGATCCGTCAGGCGGTCGACATCCTGTTGCGCCGTCGCCAGAACAATCCCATCCTCACTGGCGAAGCCGGCGTGGGCAAGACCGCCGTGGTCGAAGGCCTGGCCCTGCGCATTGCCGCCGGTGACGTACCGCAGGCCTTGCAGGGGGTGGAAATTCATACGCTGGACATGGGACTGCTGCAGGCGGGGGCGAGCGTGAAGGGCGAGTTCGAGAACCGCCTGAAGAACGTGATCGATGAGGTCAAGAAGAGCCCGCATCCGATCATCCTGTTCATCGACGAGGCCCACACCATGATCGGTGCCGGCGGCCAAGCCGGACAGAATGACGCGGCCAACCTGCTCAAGCCCGCGCTGGCACGCGGGGAGTTGCGCACCATTGCCGCTACTACCTGGAGGAATACAAGAAGTATTTCGAAAAGGATGCCGCACTGGCCCGGCGCTTCCAGGTCATCAAGGTGGAAGAACCGACCGAAGAGGTGGCCTGCGCCATGTTGCGGGCGATGGCGCCCTTGATGGAAAAGCATTTCGGCGTGCGCGTCTATGACGAAGCGATCAGCGAAGCGGTCCGTCTGTCGCATCGCTACATCAGTGGTCGGCAGTTACCGGACAAGGCCATCAGCGTGCTCGATACCGCTTGCGCCAAGGTGGCGCTCGGGCAGAATGCCACACCGGCACTGTTGGAAGGCGTAACCCGCCGGCTGGAGCGCATCGCTGCCGAGATGGCGGCCCTGGAGCGTGAAGCGGCCAGCGGATCGCTGCATGAAGCGCGCTTGACTGAGCTGCGTTCCCAGCATGAAGCAGCGCTGGCGGAACAAACGGATCTCAAGGCGCGGTGGGAGCAGGAACGCGGACTCAACGAGCGCATCCAGCAAGCCCGCGCCGCATTGGAAGACGCCAACCGCAACGGTCAAACCGGCCAGGATGCCGATGCAGCGCGGGCCGAACTCAAGCAACTGCTGGACGAATTGAAGCAGCACCAGGGCGAGACGCCGATGGTGCCGGTCCAGGTGGATGGTCATGTCGTGGCCGAGATTGTCGCCGGTTGGACAGGTATCCCGTTGGGCAAGATGGTCAAGGATGAGATCAAGACCGTGCTCGGCCTGGATGCCTTGCTGCGCGAGCGTGTATTGGGCCAACCCCAGGCCACCTCGGCGGTGGCCCAGCGCGTGCGCACCTCGCGCGCCAACCTGGACGATCCGGGCAAGCCCAAGGGCGTGTTCCTCTTCGTTGGACCGTCCGGCGTGGGCAAGACCGAGACGGCCCTGGCCCTGGCCGATGTGCTCTATGGCGGCGAGCGCAAGCTCATCACCATCAACATGAGCGAATACCAGGAGGCCCATACGGTGTCCGGCTTGAAGGGTTCGCCGCCTGGTTATGTCGGTTATGGCGAGGGTGGCGTGCTCACCGAAGCGGTACGGCGCAATCCGTATAGCGTCGTGCTGCTCGATGAAGTGGAAAAGGCCCACCCGGATGTCCTGGAACTGTTCTTCCAGGTCTTTGACAAGGGCGTGATGGATGATGGCGAAGGTCGCGAGATCGACTTCAAGAACACCATCATCATCCTCACCAGCAATGTGGCATCGGCCCAGATGATGCAAGCCTGCCTGAACAAGACGGCGCAGGAGCTGCCTACGCCGGATGAGCTGGACGCCCTGATCCGCCCGCAACTGGTGAAGGCGTTCAAGCCCGCCTTCCTGGGGCGACTGAAGGTGATCCCTTACTACCCGATTGCCGACGAAGTGCTGGTGGAAATCATCAAGCTCAAGCTCGGACGCATCGCCAAGCGCATTGCCGAGAACCACAAGGCCGAGTTCAGCTATGACAAGGCGCTGGTCGAGGCCGTCCTGGCGCGTTGCACCGAGGTCGATTCGGGCGCGCGCAATGTGGACAACATTCTCAATGGCAGCCTGTTGCCGGAAATCGCCGAGAGCGTACTGGCACGCATGGCCGAAGGGCAGGGCATCAGCAGCATCAAGGTGTCGGCCAGCAAGAAGGGCGATTTCAAGTACACCATCCAATAAATCCAGATCAGCAACGTGCCGACCATGAAACTACCTACCTTGAAATCCCTGCTGGGGAGCAAGCCCCCCACCTCCGCCATTGATCCGCTGCTCAAGCCCATCAATGACAACCACCCGGGTGGCGAGGACCTGTCCTTCACCGCCGACCTGGATGCCATCGCCGAGGCCCGCCGTTTCGATGATCCGACCCTGGACCAGGGGGAATGGGTCACCGACATCAAGGAAGCTGACTGGACCTTCGTCGAACAGCGCTGCGCCCAATTGATCGAAACCCGCAGCAAGGACTTGCGTCTGGCGGTCTGGTATAGCGAAGCGGCTTGCAAGACACGCGGCCTGCGCGGCCTGGGCGACGGCTTCCTGCTGGTGGCAGGCTTGTTCGATCATTTCTGGGATCACCTTTATCCGCCTTCCGAAGACGGCGACCACGATCGCCGCGTGGGCAACCTGACCTGGCTGTTGTCGCGGGCTGTGCAGATGTCGCGTGAGATTGCCTTGACCGAAGGGCGAGGCACGGCCTTTTCGCTGCTCGATTTTGATGCCGCCCGCACCCGGGCCGCCAATGCCGAACGTATCGCCAATGAGGGTGGTCAGCCGGAAGAAGGCGTGAAACTGGCCGTCATGGAATCGGCCCGCAAGCGCAGCTCGCACGCCTTCTACCAAGCCATGCTGGCCGATACCCAGTATGGCCTGCAATGCCTGGAACAACTTGAAAAGTCGGTGGATGCGCGCCTGGGCGTCGATGGTCCGGGATTTTCCGCCGCCCGCGAGGCCCTTACGCTGGTGCATGACACCGTGGTACGTTTCGCCGCCGATACCGGGCTGCGTTCGGCCTCGCCTGTAGAAGTCGAGACCGTCCAGGAGGATACGCCGGCAGCAGCAGAGCAAACGGTCGATGGCGGGGCGGCGCCCAACAGGTCGGCGCAGCACAATGGCCCCATCCGCACCCGGGCAGAAGCCATTGCGCAACTGCGGGCGGTCGCCGAATTCTTCCGCCGCACCGAGCCGCACAGTCCGGTTGCGCACCTGGCGGACAAGGCCGCGCAGTGGGGCGAGATGCCCTTACATGCCTGGCTCAAGACCGTCATCAAGGACAATGCTGCGCTGTCCCATGTGGAAGAATTGCTGGGTTTGCAACCACCACCCCAGGACTGATCCAGCTACGAATGCGGCGCAATGAAAAACGGAACCGGTGCCACTAGTGCGCCGGTTCCGTTTTTTTGTCAGCCTGCCATTGCGCACTACTTGGCGATGCGGAACTCGATGCGTCGATTCTTGGCGCGGCCTTCGGCAGTGGCGTTGGAGGCGACCGGACGGTCCGGCCCCTGGCCCGAGGTCGTCAACAGGCTTTCATCGACCCCCTTGGCGCTCAGGTAGGCCTTGACCGCATCGGCGCGGGCCAGCGACAGCGAGATGTTGCTGGCGCGCAGGCCCTCGTTGTCGGTATTGCCGATGATTTCCACACGTCGCCCCTTGAGCTTGAGCATGGTGGCTGCGATTTCATCGAGGATGCGTTTGCCTTCCGGGGTCAGCGTGGCCTGTCCACTCTCGAAGGAGACCACGCGATTGGCCAGGGCATTATCCAGCAGTCCCTGTTCCGAGGTCGATACACGCAGACCATTGTTGACCGTATAGGAAGAGTTGAGGCTGGCGGCCATCTCGCTGGCGATCTGCTGGCGCTGTGCTTCATTGGCGACTTCGCCGGTGATGCTTACGCTGGTGCCATCGATCTTCAACTGGCCCCGGCTGACCGCCTTCAGGCTGGGGGAGATCAGCTTTTGCACATGATTGTTCCAGTTGGCCGGCAAGACGACCTGGCCGACGGCGATCTGGTCCACCACGCGGTCGGTACCGTAGATTTCGCGCAGACGCGCCAGGGCGGTCGCTTTGCTGGCCTCATCGGGGACCGTGCCGGTGACCAGCACTTGGCCGGGGGCCGGCGTGGCGACGGGGGGGGCGACGTTTTGTGCCTGGCTGACGGTGCAGGCCAGCAAGGCCGCTGCCAGCAAGCTCAGGCGGCTGGGGGAGGAAAGAATATTCATATTCAAGATTCAGGCTCCGATGAAAGCTTCGCGGAACGAGCCCATGGCTGATTGCAGCGACAGGTCGGGATGGGCTAGGTAGCTGGAGAGTTTCTGGATGCCGTAGTCGCTGCCGACGTGTTCTTCGACCCAGTCGGCCTCGTCGAAGGCGATGTTGTGCTCGGCGCCGGCCTGGGTATCCATGATCGAATGCAGGGTGCGCGGCGAGGCACCGGAAAATCCGAGGAACATGCAGGGTTGCTCCTCCAGTCGGGTCAGGAACAGTGCCAGTTCGAAATCGGCCCGCGACAGGAAGGGCGTGATCAAGTGCATCCAGAAGCTGGCCACCAGGCCACGGTACATCGGATCACGTGGCAGCGGCAGGATCAGGTTCTTGTCCAGCCGGCTGGAGGTGCTGGCCATCACTGGCTGCAACAGCAGACCCAGCGCCAGCAACAGTTGACGCAGATTGCCGCTGAAGCCGGCCTGTTCCAGCATCTGCTGCAGCGATCCAGTGGTCTGCAGTTCCAGGAAATCGGTAAAGGCGGCGCTGTAGCCGGCGCTGTTGATGTCCAGTTCCAGCGTGGTCGAGGCCAGCGTCTGCAAGGCCTGGCCGGGATCGGGGGCGTTCAGTACAGCGTTGGTCAAGGATTCCAGGCGCGACCACAGGCGCGACAGGATCAGCGCACTGTTGCTCACGAAGGCCACCGGGTCTTCGACGTCGAAAGCGCTCATCGAGATGAAGGGAAAGCGGCGTTGTGACTGGTCGCCGCTGGCCCGCAAGTGGCCGGCCACGGCGCGTCGGCTGCGTGGGCCCATGACCACGAAGTGCAAGGGCTTGACGCTGTCATAGATGATTTTCCAGCGCGCATCGCGCGCGATCATTTCCATGGTCTGCGCCAGCCAGTTGTCCAGCAGCGTGATCAGGGCGGCGTTGTCGGTCGCCTTGATGAAGTCGCCGCGGGCCGGGATCTTGCCGAAATAGCCGATCTTGATGGGGGTGCCGGTTGCACTCATTGCGTAGCCCCTGTGGTGATTTGTTGTTGAGTTTGCGTCTGGGCTGTCGGTGCCACTGCGGCCGGAGTGTTGGGCGGGCTTGCCACTGGTTCGCCGCCGGCGATGGTTTCCGGCAGCTTCAGACCACGCAGGCCGGCGGTGCCACGGGCGGTGCCATTGGCGTTGCCGGAGACTTCGGCGCTGCTGATGATCTTCAGGTTCACCACCACCGTCACGCCGTCATTGGTCCAGGACAATTCGAAGACGCCATTGTCCTTGCGCTTGCGCTGGGCCGTGTTGATCAGGCGTTCCAGGCCGAAGCGGCCCGGCTGGTTGGCCACCTCCACGGTACGGCCGTCATAGGTGACCGCCGTCACGCGCGCACCCGGTGCGCCCTGCGGATTGGGCCAGACGAAGTTGGACCACTGGGCCTGGGTATTGCGATAGCGCAGTTGCTGGCCGTCGATTTCGATGGTGTACTCCAGCGCACCGGGCGCCGGCTGCGGCTGGATCTGGAACACCGTCTGGGCGTCGGCTGCGGCACTACCGCCATTGCCACCGGCACCGGCCGGGGTACTGATCCACTCGGCGAAGTTGGTAGTGATGGCCGGCGACAAGGTGATGCCCATGTCGGCCCACTTGCGCGGCGACAGCGTGTCTCCGCGCCGCACCACCAGCGGCCCCATGGCCGTAGTCACGAACTTGGAGATGGCGCCATTCTCGCCGAAGACGGTGCCGATCTCACCGCTGTTGGCTTCGATCTTGGAATTGGGCGAGAACGGATACTTGGCTGCCAGGTTGTTCTGGAAGGGTTCGTACACCTGGGCGCGCCAGATCTTGTTGACTTCGCCTTCGGTCGGGCGCACCAGGGCATTGAAGCCTTGTACCAGCGGACGCACCAGCAGCGGGCGCAGGGTGGTCTTCTGCTGGTCGTTCAGGCCCGGCAGCATTTCTTCATCGACGAACTTGAGCGAATCCGACAGTTCCGAGCCACTGCCTTCCAGCGTCTGCTGCATCAGTTGCTTGGCGCCCGGCCCGGTATCGCCCTGGTTCTTGATGGTGTTCAAGCGGGTGCGCAGCTTGGACAGGTTCTCCATGTAGCCGCGCATGAGCGAGGCTCCCTTGTCCTTGCTGACCACCAGCCTGGCCACGCCGGCGAACTCGCGGCCCACCGGGCCCATCGGAATGGCGGTGCTGCCATCGGTATTGAGCTGGGTCGGGACCGGCGCCGGCGAGCGGCGCAGGATGGTTTCCTTGAACCAGCCCATGAAGCCCTTGCTGGCGTTGGCCAGTCCGGCATCGACCAGCGAGGGATTATCCCAGGAGGTTTCGTCGTAGACCGTATTGATCACCTTGTTCAAGGGCGAAGTGATCGGATCTCCCAGACGGTTCATGGCATTGGTGGCGTCATCCAGGTTGCGCAATTCGACGATGCTCACGCCCTGCAGGAACTTCTGCCATTCACGCGCGTATTCGGTCTTGTATTGCGATACCAGGGCTTTCTGGATCTGCTCAGGGCTGCCTTCCAGCGTCAGGTCATCCTTGGTGGAGGTCTTGAGCACCCAGTCGGCGCTTTGCAGTTCCTTGTTGGCGGCTTCCTTGAAGGCATCCTGGACGAACTTTTCCCAGGCGTCGCGGGTGAAGGTGCCGGGGATGGCGTAGCTGCCCATCACCAGTTCCTTGTCCTTGTCGCCCACGATGCGCGCTACCGTCATGGAGGCGAAGCGGGCTGCGGCACGCGCCTTGACGTCGGCATACACGCGCTCGCGCGCCGGCATTCCGCGCACCACGCGACGCAGATTCTCGCGGGTCTGGTCAACCAGGGTCAGCTTGTTTTCGATGGTGGGCCAGGAAGGATCGTTGATCTGCTCCAGCGAGAAACTGATCAGGCGCTCGGCGCTGCGAATCATCTGTTCGCGCGGCATGGTGCCGCGATTGGTTTCCAGCCAGCCGCGCCAGAAGCGGGTGATTTGGTCGCTCAGGTGGCTCGATTCGGCACGCGACTTGTCGGCCAGCATCAGGTAGGTCTTCAGCGCGTTATAGGCATCTTCCACGCTGGTGGCCGAGCTGTCCTTGTAGGTACGCAGGGCATTGCCCGGCTGCACGCCGTTGTCGGCCACCGGCGTGATGCCACCGGCTTGGGGCGGACGCGACATCGGTTCCAGCTTGCCGGAGTTGGCGTTGACTTCCATGAGGTAGCTCTCAATGTTGGAGGCCACCGGTTTCAACATGATTTCCTTGATGCCGGCGAAGTATTCTTCCCGCAGCTTGCGCTCCAGCAGATCGCCCTGGTACAGCCCGAGGCCGACCGAGAGCGGGCGGCTGGCGCGATAGCGATCCAGTTGCTCGATGCGGTCCTGCAGGATTTCCAGGGCCTCGAAGCGCGATTGCAGGTCCAGGCGTTTTTCCTGCAGCTTGACGGCCTTGTCCATGTCGGCCTGCACGTTGGCGACCAACTGGCGATTGCCCATATAGGACCAGCTCCAGCCGCCCAGCAAGCCACCCAGCACCGTCACGGCCGCGAAGAAGGTGATATAGCGCATCCGGATCTTGTTGCGGCTGGTGTACTGCGCCACCAGTTGCTTGTCGGCGAAGATCACCTGCTTGAACAGGTTGTGCAGGAAGAAGCCGTGCTTGGAGGAGATCTCGCGCTGGGGCTTGTGTTCCAGCGTCAGTCCGAAACGGTCGGCAATGCGTTGCGAGGAAGCGCTCACGGTGGCGCCTTCCTGCAAGGCGCTGGTGAAGTAGAAACCACGGAAGACCGGCTTGAACTGGAACGGGTTTTCTTCGAACAGCGTGGTCACGAAGGAACGCAACGCGCCCTTGATGGCGGAAAACTCCAGCGGGAAGGTCAGCACGCCCGGTGCCAGGTTCTCGCCGCGCTTGACCGACATGTTGGCCAGGCTCATTTCCTTGAGGCCAGCATACAGCTCATCGAAACGTTCATCGAAGAATAGGCTCACTTCCTGGCCACTGCGCTTGCGGTCATAGGCCAGCGTGGCGCCCCACACCCGGTCGCGTTCGCTGCGTTCGGTATCGAGGAAGAATTCATTGAAGCCGGTGATCAGGTCGGCCTTGGTGAAGACCACGTAGACCGGGGCGAACACTTCCAGCTTCTCGGTCAGCTCCTGCACGCGCTGGCGCAGGTTCTTGGCCAGGTTGATGGCGAATTCGGGACGGTTGCCGGTCAGCTCGGCCACGCTCACCGCAATGATGATGCCGTTGATCGGCGCCTGCTTGCGATAGCGCTTGAGCAGGCCGAGGAAGCTGAACCATTCATTTCGGTCTTCTTCATACACCGAATAGCGCCCGGCGGTATCGAGCAGGATGCCGTCGGTGGTGAAGAACCAGTCACAATTGCGTGTACCCCCCACGCCATGGACGATCTTGCCGCTCTCATCGGCAAACGGGAATTGCAGACCCGAGTTGGCGATGGCGGTACTCTTGCCGGCGGCCGGGTTGCCGATCACCATGTACCACGGCAATTCATAGAGCGCTGCCGCGCCCGACTTCTGGCCCAGTTTGGAGGTCTTGATGGTGTTGATGGCTTCCAGCATCCGCGTGCGCAGCGCGGCCACGTCGTCGCGCTGGACCCCCTCGCTGCTGGCCGGTGCCGGCTGGCTGGCCTGCTTTTCCAGTACATCGCCCAGCTGGTTGGCGGCGCGGCGGGCCTTCCAGCGCTTGTAGAGCCAGACGGCCAGCCAGGCCAGTAGCAGCAGGCCGAGGATGACGGCGGCCCAGGTCAGGGCCACCTCCAACTGGTCGGCGCCGATGAAGAGGAAGGCGGCCAGTGCCACGAAGCCGATGATGATGAGGGTGCGCGTGTCGCTGAGGATGTGCCAGAGTCGTTGCATGATGTAGGCGCTTTGGAGTGGGAGTTATTGTTATGCGGTGGCGCTGCCGGGGACGGCTGCTGTCCCCGGGGCAGTGGTGGATGCAGCAGGAGCGCTGATGACGGGCGCACGGCTGAGGGCGATGACGGCCCGCTCATGCGCATCTTCGTTGCTCACGCACAGGCTGGGTTCGCCGCTCTGCTCGGTGGCGGCATGGGCCAGCACCAGGGCCGATAGCACCGTGCCCAGACCGGCCGAGCCGCAAGTGGCGCCGACCTTGATGCAATGTTTGCCCAGGTCGATTTCCGGTAGCACGGTCTCGCCCAGCTTCATGATTTCATCGGTACGGCTGGCACGCTGGTCGCCATCGGTGGCCAGCAGCGAGATCGCCTCGGCCGTTATTTCTGCATCGCGCAGCGCCGCCTGTGCCAGCTGTGTCAGCAATTGACCATCGATGCGGCGCGCCTGGTCGATCGACTGTTCATGACGGCCCAGGCTGCTCCGGTGCAGCAGCACCGGATCGGCGGTGCCCATGGCCAGCGCTTGCGTGGTGTCGGCCAGGATCAGACCGGCTGCGGCTTCACCGGGGGCTTTGCCGATGCTGGCGGGGCCGTGCAGCAATTGCTTGTCTTGCAGCCATGCTGCACGGGTGTCCTGACCCAGATTGGATTGCGCCGCAATGACCACGGCCAAGTAGGACGATGCCAGATAAGGGGAAGCTGCTGGCTGCGTGCATCGCGGCTGGTGGCGACCAGGCGATCCAGGTGCAGCAGCGGGTGGCCGGGTCAGCGGCCGCGGCGGGCAGCACCGTCATCTTATCGCTCGGCCAGCCTTGCTGCGCCACCAGCTCGCCCAGGCATTGGGCGGCTTGCTACCGTTGCGCGCTCGGCCAACTGGCCGGCAGCAGGGCCAGCAGGTGCAATTGCGGCAAGCCCACGCTCTCCTGCTGGTGACGGGGCGCCTGGCGGTACTCTTCCAGCAGGGGATGCCATTGCAGCCGGTCGCCCAGTTCTTGGGCGATATCGGCTGCCAGCGCCAGGCTGCGCCAAGCTTCATCGGCGTCTTCGGTGAGGGTAGGCTGGTTGGGGAAGCGCTGGTGTTGCCAGGCCAGGAAGGTTTCGCGCGTGGCTTCCGCATCGAGCTCGGCGATGCGCCCGGCGAGGATGGGGAAGTCCTCCGCATCGGTCAGTTCGCCATCCAGTGGCAAGCGCAGCGCCTGTGCCTGCATGTGTGCCACAAGGTTGGCCGCATCGGCACCGAAAGGGGAGCGCAGGGCAGTGGCGACGATGGCCAGGGTCCAGCGGCGTTCGGGATGCTGCGTCGGTTCAGCCGAAGCAGTGCCAGCTTGCGGCGCGGCTGGCGCTTCGGCTGCCTTGGCCGCAGCAGCGGCGGCCAAGCTCGTCCTGGCCTTGCTCACGCCCCATATCAGCAAGAGGAAGCCGGCAGGTAGCACCAGCAGGGAAAGGAGCACGTCACTGCCATCGGGCATGTGGTTGGCCCCGGACCAATAGGTGATGAACATCAGCCAGGTGACTCAAGAAAATTGCGCAGACCAGCAGGCCACGCTTGATTCATGTGC
>NZ_BADI01000644.1:0-941 GCF_000333555.1 Herbaspirillum sp. B65
CGGTGACCGTAGAGTCCGGCAGGCGCTCCACCTGCTCGCGGGTGACGCTATCCATGACGCGGTCTTCCACTTCCTTGCCGGCCACCGCCGCGCTGCTCTGGCTGCGCTTGCGCGTGACCACCACGCTGTCCAGACGTTTGACGCTGCCATCCTGGGCGGCCGGCGCATCGCTGGCCTGGGCCGCGCCAGTGGCCGGCACATCGTCGGCGGCGCGCGCCAGCATCGGCAGCACCGACAAGATGGCCAGACTCATCAATGACAAACGTAGGTAATGCTGACATCCGCTGCGGTAAGACATGTTATTTCCCCTGGAAAACAAATCGTGGCTAAGGTGTGGTGATCGAGCTGACGAAACTGCCAAAAGTGACAAAGACGCAGCCAATAGGCTTGGAGACCGGCTGCGCATCGTATAAATTAAATAGAACGTTCTAATTCAAGAAGAAAAAAAGTGGCCTTCTTTACATCGAATGGCCTCACTAGTTCTTTTTAGCAATTGAATACGTCCTGCTTTACATTAGAACGTTCTAAGAAGCGTTATTCTCGCGAAGATTTATGACCTCATGATTACATCTGGCCGCAGCGCACAAAAACATTTTTATGACTGTTGCACAAAGCGTCATATATGATTGCGCTGCCCGGCCAGCCGCCGCACCAGGGCTGCCCACCATTGCTGAATCATCATGAAACACCTCCACGGATCGCCTTCGCCGCTGTACCTGCCCCAGTCATGACCCGCCTCACCATCAAGGACGTCGCCAAGGCTGCCGGCGTGAGTTTCCAGACGGTCTCGCTGGTGCTGAACCACCCCGAGAAAGTCGCCCCCAAGACGCGCGAGCTGGTGCAAAGCGCCATCGATGCGCTTAATTTCATTCCCAACGTGGCCGCACGCTCGCTGCGCAACATCTCCACCAAGACCCTGGCTTGCGTGATGTTCAACGGTT
>NZ_BADI01000643.1:0-1618 GCF_000333555.1 Herbaspirillum sp. B65
CAACGAGGACAGTTTCCTGATATCGGTTTCCGTCCCATTGAATACCAACGCATCGGGATCAGTGTCGAGCAGCGAGGCAGCAGACCCAGCCGGAGCTGGCGCTTTCGATTGGCCGGTCGCCGCATCCGCCGTGATCGCTTGCGGCGCGCCATGAATAGATCGGGTGGAGGTGAATTCCCCCTTTGGGAAAAGACCGCGCAATAGCTCAACTAGATAAGTCACATCGCGATACTTCGGTCGATAGACGAACGGCTCTTTGTCTGGTTCCATCTCTTTAACAATCCCGACGATATCAACCCCGTTCACCGTGCGCACCGATAAGCCGAGTAGCCCCATGAAGCGCGAGACTTCAGATCGAGCAGACACGCCAGTGCCGAATCGGAATGAGACGAGCCGCTCATCAGCCACCACTTCAGGCTGTATCAGGTATGGCGTCTTGAGAATTTGCGTATACATTGCCTCGACCGCTTCCGCCACCCTCACCCGCGAAAACTCCATTGCGCTATCGGACTGTGGAGGCGCACCAGGAGGAAGCGGCATAGACAAGGGCGTGAGAGGCAGCAGCGGGCCACTTTGAGCAGCGACCGCGAGCGTGCTGTACGCCATCAGTAACGCCGTAATCATGCGTTTCATTTCTTCCCCTCGATGTGAACTGAATGAATGACCGCGCCGGAATAGCGCGTCACTTTGGCACCATCAATTTCCCCGATGGTCTGCGGCCCCATCTGCACGAACATCGAGGGAGATTCATAGCGAAGACGGCCAGCTTCGTCCGCAATAACGACATAGCTTGTCGTGCCGAATCGAGCCGTTCCAACAATGCGCCACGTATCTGAGAATGCAGGCTTTGCGGGCTGCACAGTAGATTGCTTGCCGTTGTTAGTGCTTGTGTCTTGCTTCCCTGTCTGAGTCGATTCGGCAACTGGCTTCGGATGAAAAAAGCGATTGATGCTGTACAAGCCAGTCACCAAGGCGACCAGCAGAACCCCGGCTGTCATCCATATCTTTTTTCGCGCCAGCATGTTTTGGCGCTTATCGACGTTGACGATTTTCCCGTCCGCGCCACCCTTGAAGGATGAATATAAGGGGAAGATATCTTTGCGGTACTTGTGCAGTTCGACACTAATGCGCGCCGCCTTGCTCTGCTTATTCCCCTCAAAAATCGACACGCTGTAATGCGTGGGCATCCCCAGGGAGATTTTCTTGTGCGTGCGAATGTGAAACGCCACCACGTTCTTTACAAAGCGATTCAGCGTGGACATGTCCTGAATCATCAGCACCAGATCGCAGGCCACGCCGGTTTGCTCATTGGTGAAATGTCGATGCTCTAGGAAGAAGCTTTTATGCTCTTGCAAAAGATTCGCGCCAGTCGCCGGCCAGAACCGCCACGCCTCATCGATGCACACCAAATCCCCAGGCTGGACGATGGTATCGGTATGCGCACCTTTCTTGTCGTCGTAATAGGGGAAGAAGTTGGCGAGCGCAACATCGCCATTGGTGACATGGACCACCTCGCCTAATTGCTCGGGAACTGGCTTTGTATTCTTTTCGACGTAGGCGCGAATCTTGTCCCCATCGATCCCGTCAACTTGGTGACTACCCGCCGCCTTTGGCGATG
>NZ_BADI01000642.1:0-1047 GCF_000333555.1 Herbaspirillum sp. B65
TTCTTCGACGGCACTATCAGGAATACGAAGCCGACAAGAAGAAGCGCCTCGGCGAAGAAGCCGCCAAGCCCAAGCGTATCCGTTACAAACCGGTTACGCGTTGATGACTTGACTGAAATGGTCGGGAAAACGCCGCTGCTTCCAGCGGCGTTTTTTTTCGTCCGTGCAGCGGAACATCACCGGAGGTAAAGAGTTGTAGGGACGCATGACGCCACCCATCGCGCTGGCTACCATCGTGGATCACAAGACTAAGGGAGCCCCGATGACAATCCGCCTGATGCCGACGCTGTCCCTTGCGATGGTGGCCGCACTGGCCGGCTGCGCCTCCTCGCAACCGGTCACGCAGATCGACAAGGACACCTACCTGCTGGTGGCCAGTTCACGCTGGCGCGGCAATGACGGCGTGGCGGCACAGGGTCTGCAGCAGGCCGATGACTGGTGCCGCCAGCAGGGCCGCCGTGCGCGCATCATCGGCAGCGAGCGTTCAGAGGGCGTGATCGGCGTGATGCCGCCCAAGGTGATGCTTAGTTTCAAATGTGATCTTGTTCGCCAGTAGGCCGTCCCATGGCCCGGGAGCCGGCAGGAATCGGCCTGCGCGGGTAGAATCACGCCCTTGCCGTGCCCACAAGGCGCGTGATCGAGGATAGAGAAGAGGCCGCCACCGGACCTGGTGCACGAAGTCTCTCCGCCGCAGTGTGCGTCATCCGCGCAATGAACATAAAAACGCGCCATCCCGGCATGATCGTCTTCATGCACGGGCCTGTATTCATCATTCATCCATTGCCATGCTTGCCACCATCACCCGCCTCTTTCCCGTGTGGGCGCTGCTGCTTTCCGCCGCTGCCTACTTCACGCCGCCGACCTTCACGCCCATCGGCAAATACATCACCCAGCTGTTGACGCTCATCATGCTGACCATGGGCGTCACGCTCACGGTGGACGACTTCAAGCGCATCATCAAGCGCCCCGCACCGGTGGCTGCCGGCATCATCCTGCACTACCTGGTCATGCCGCTGGCTGACTCTAGAGGTTCCCCGGGACCGAGCT
>NZ_BADI01000641.1:0-11949 GCF_000333555.1 Herbaspirillum sp. B65
TAAAGTCCATCACCGACCTGTTGCAAGCTGTTGCCCGGTACTGTCCCAGGCTGCGCCAGATTGACACAGCGTGACAATGGCCCCATGCCAGGGGCCGCGCCAGCCGGGCGTTTGCGGGCTGGCACGCGATTTGCCATCTTGTTGTCCGAACGCCCGACACGGCCATGATCGTGGGCGGGATTTCAACCATAACCAACGGAGACGACATGAACCTGGCAGACATCAGCAAACTCGGTGTACGTGACCCTTTCAAGCAACGTTACGACAACTTCATCGGTGGCAAATTCGTGCCGCCGGTCAAGGGGGAATACTTCGAGAACATCAGCCCGGTGATCGGACGCGCCTTCTGTGAAGTGGCCCGTTCCAGCGCCGAAGACGTGGAACTGGCGCTGGACGCCGCCCATGCCGCCAAGAAGGCCTGGGGCAAGACCTCGCCGACCGAACGCGCCAACCTGCTGTTGAAGATCGCCGACCGCATGGAGGCCAACCTGGAACTGCTGGCCACGGCCGAAACCCTGGACAACGGCAAGCCCATCCGCGAAACCATGGCCGCCGACATTCCGCTGGCCATCGACCACTTCCGCTATTTCGCCGCCGCTGTGCGTACCCAGGAAGGCAGCATCTGCCCCATCGACGACGACACCTATGCCTACCACTTCCATGAACCGCTGGGCGTGGTCGGCCAGATCATCCCCTGGAACTTCCCGATCCTGATGGCGGTGTGGAAGCTGGCCCCGGCCCTGGCCGCGGGCAACTGCGTGGTCTTGAAGCCGGCCGAGCAGACTCCGGCCTCCATCATGGTGCTGGTCGAACTGATCGCCGACCTGCTGCCCCCGGGCGTGCTCAACATCGTGCAAGGCTTTGGCGTAGAAGCGGGCAAGCCGCTGGCTTCCAACAAGCGTATCGCCAAGATCGCCTTCACTGGCGAGACCACCACTGGTCGCCTGATCATGCAGTACGCCTCGCAGAACCTGATCCCGGTAACCCTGGAGCTGGGCGGCAAGTCGCCCAATATCTTCTTTGCCGATGTGCTGGACAAGGACGATGCCTTCTTCGACAAGGCCCTGGAAGGTTTCGCCATGTTTGCGTTGAACCAGGGCGAAGTCTGCACCTGCCCCTCGCGCGTGCTGGTGCAGGAATCGATCTACGAGCGCTTCATCGAGCGCGCCCTGAAACGCGTGGCCGCCATCAAGCAGGGCAACCCGCTGGACAAGAGCACCATGATCGGCGCGCAAGCCTCGCAGGAGCAGCTGGAAAAGATCCTGTCCTACATCGACATCGGCAAGCAGGAAGGCGCCAAGGTGCTGGCCGGCGGTGGACGCGAAGAACTGGGCGGTGACCTGGCCTCGGGCTACTACGTCAAGCCGACCGTGTTCCAGGGCAATAACAAGATGCGCATCTTCCAGGAAGAAATCTTTGGCCCGGTGGTCTCGGTGACCACCTTCAAGGATGAGGAAGAAGCGCTGGCCATCGCCAACGACACCCTGTACGGCCTGGGTGCCGGCCTGTGGACCCGTGATGGCACCCGTGCCTTCCGCATGGGTCGCGAGATCCAGGCCGGTCGTGTGTGGACCAACTGCTATCACCTGTATCCGGCGCACGCTGCCTTCGGTGGCTACAAGCAATCCGGCATCGGTCGCGAAAACCACAAGATGATGCTGGACCACTACCAGCAGACCAAGAACCTGCTGGTCAGCTACAGCCCCAAGGCGCTGGGCTTCTTCTGATCGCTTGATCTTCTGTTTGACTCCTTGTCTTCTTGTAGCAAGGCAGCTTCGGCGCCGGTCCGCTCCCCGCGGCCGGCGCCATTTTTATCGGACAGAGCGAAAAGGAGAAGGCCGATGAGTGCCCCACTCAGAGTGACCGCCACCGAGGCTACGGTGGCATTGCTGCGCCAATTGCAGGCGCGGCATGGACCGCTGATCTTTTTCCAGTCCGGCGGCTGCTGCGATGGCAGTGCGCCGATGTGCTATCCGGCTGATGACTTCACGTTGGGCGATACCGATGTGTATCTGGGCGACATCGATGGCGTGCCGTTCTACATCGGCGCCGACCAGTTCGAGTACTGGAAGCACACGCAACTGATCATCGACGTGGTCAATGGCAATGGTGGCATGTTCTCGCTGGAGAATGGCAGCGGCAAGCGCTTCCTGACGCGCTCGCGGCTGTTTTCCGATGCAGAGTACGACAGCCTGGCGCCGCTCAGTGCCCGCGTGACTTGAAGCGGCGGTAGAGCGTATTGCGCGATACCCCCAAGGCCTTGGCCGCGGCGCTGACGTTGCCGGCATGGGTGCGCAGGGCGCGTTCGATGGTGGCCCATTCGCTGTCGTGGATGGAGAGGCAATCACTGCGCATTTCTTCACATACGGTAGCAGCAGCCATCCCGCAACCCGCCTGCAGCGGCCCTGCCTCTTCCAAAAAGTCATCTGGCAGGTGCTGCACGCTGATCCAGGCCTCGCCCTCGGCCATGGCCAGGGCGGTGCGGATCAGGTTGGACAGTTGCCGCAGGTTGCCCGGCCAGCGGCTGGCCTGCAGCAGCGCCTGGGCCTCTTCATCGAAGCGCGGCGCCAGCGCGCCGCCTTCAGCGATGAGGATGCGCTCGATCAATTGTGCCAGGTCGCTGCGTTCGCGCAAGGCCGGCAACTTCACCTGCAAGCCGTTGATGCGGTAGTAGAGGTCTTCGCGGAAACTGTGGCGCGCCGCCATCTCGCGCAGCGGCTGGTTGGTGGCGCACACCAGCGCGAACTCCACCGGGATCACGCGCTGGCTGCCCAAGGGCGTCACCGTGCGTTCCTGCAGCACGCGCAGCAGCCGTCCTTGCAGCGCCAGCGGCATGTCGCCGATTTCATCGAGGAACAGCGTGCCGCCCTGGGCTTGCGCGATCTTGCCGATGGCGCCCTTGCGGCGCGCGCCGGTGAAGGCGCCATCTTCATAACCGAACAGTTCGGCTTCGATCAGGTTTTCGGGAATGGCCGAGCAATTGACCGCCACGAAGGGCGCCGCGCCGCCCCGGGTCTGGGTGGCACGAAAACGCGCACTCTCGCGGTGGATGGCCTGGGCCAGCCATTCCTTGCCGGTGCCGGTTTCGCCCGTGATCAGCACGGCAATATCGCGGTCGATGACCTTGCGCAACTTGCCGATGATGGCGCTCATGCGGGCGTCGCCCGTATCGAGCGCCTGCAGGTCAGGTCGCACCTGGCCCGGATGCACACGGCGCTGCGGCGCCAGCGGGGTGCTGGGAGTGGCCGGCACGCTCGGCATGGTGTGCATCAGCTCGGGCGTATCGATCACCGCTTCACGTGCATTCTGGAAATGCTGGTCGCGCAGCCGCAGTTCGGCCCGGCCGTGGATGCGGATGCCATTGTGCAGGCACAGTTCCAGCAAGCTCGGCGTGGCCTTGCGGTGGTGTTCGAACAGCAGCGACAGCGGCACCCCGAACAGCGAAGCGAAGGTATGCGATTGCAAGGCCGACAGCGTCAGCCCGAGCTGGAACTGCGCGCTGCGATTGGCGGCCAGGAAGCGCCCCCCAGGGGTGAAGCTGACGATGCCTTCGACCAGCGTGCCGACGAATTCAGCGCGGCTGTGGAAGTGCAGGGTGATGCCATCGGGGAAGCTGCCGGCCAGCAGATGGTTTTCGATCATCTGCGCCGACATGCGCACCAGCGCCATGGTGTGCTTGTGGAAGCTGCCGCATTCGCCCGACACATCCAGCACCCCCAGCACCTGGCCGCGATGGTCGAAGATGGGCGCGGCCGAGCAGGTCAGGAAGCGGTTGGCATCCAGGTAATGCTGCTGGGCGTGTACGGTGGTGGGTTTTTGTTCATACAGCGCGGTGCCGATGGCATTGGTGCCGCGCAATTGCTCCGACCAGCGTGCCCCCGAACCCAGCGCCACGCGATCGGCCTTGGCCAGGAAATCGCTGTCGCCCAGCGTATGGATGATGGTGCCTTCGGCATCCGAGAGGATCACCATGCTGTGGGTGTTGCGGATCTGGTCGTAGAGAGTTTCCATGACCGGGCGGGCGTGGCCGGAGAGGGTCTGGTTGGCCTCCAGCGCCTGCGCCAGGTCGGCGCGCGAGAGCACGGGCAGGTCGGGCTGCTGGCCGCGGGTGATGCCGTAGGACGAACTGCGCTGGTGCGAACGCTCGATGGCCTGCAGGTCCAGCACGCCATCAGTGGCGGCCTGCACCAGGGGCGCCGCGCCCAACAATGCACCGGCGCCGGGCCGGTTTGCCTGGTATTGCATCCTTGTCTCCTTGGAACCTATGGCGGTCCTGATTCCCCCTTGTCACTTTGTGTTGGCTTTCTTTTGATCTTGCGGGAAGCCGAGGGTGATCAAGCATAACCGATTAATGCGGCAGCCGGACAAATTGAAACAGCATTTGCAGGGCCGGCCAAGTGAAGGCAAAATACTGTTTATATATACAGTATTGTTGAGCTTGTCGTGGCTTCCTTCCCCAAATTCCCGCAGGGCATCGCCCGGCCTTTCCCGACCCAGCCTGAACCGTCTGGGACCGACGACGCGACCCTCACGCCGGAGTCCTACCTGCATCGCCCCCAGGTCGCCCAGAAGGGCCGGGGCGCGGTGACCAACCTGCGTGGGCGGTATGAATCGGTGCGCCGGGAAGAGTTCGACGATGGCTGGCAGGCCGTCCGTTTTGCCGAGGCTGGGCCAGTGGCGGGCGAGGGGATGGAGGAGGATGAACCGCCGCGCCTGAAGACCAGCGTCACCGAGGAAGAAGCCAAGTCCATCATCAGCCGCAACAGCTCGCCGGACTTGCCGTTCTCGCTCTCGCTCAATCCTTACCGGGGCTGCGAGCACGGGGCTGTATCTATTGCTTTGCGCGGCCCTCGCATAGCTACCTGGGCCTGTCGCCCGGGCTGGATTTCGAAAGCCGGCTGGTGGCCAAGACCAATGCTCCCGAGCTGCTGCTGCGCGAGCTGGCCCGGCCGTCCTACCAGCCCGATACCATCACGGTGGGCATCAACACCGACGCCTACCAGCCCATCGAGCGCGAGCGCCGCTTGACGCGCCGTATCCTGCAGATCCTGCACGACTGCGAGAATCCGGTCGCGCTCATTACCAAGTCGGCCCTGATCGAACGCGACATCGACCTGCTGGCGCCCATGGCCGCCAAGGGCCAGGCCATTGCCGCCGTCACCATCACCACCCTGGACCCGGCCATCGCCCGCACCCTGGAGCCGCGCGCGGCCAGCCCGGCGCGGCGGCTGCGGGTGATCCGCACGCTGGCCGAGGCGGGCATTCCGGTGAGCGTGTCGATTGCCCCGGTGATTCCCTTCGTCACCGAACCGGACCTGGAACGCGTCATGGAGGCGGCCGTCGAGGCCGGGGCAGGGCAGGCCGGTTACATCGTGCTGCGCCTGCCTTGGGAGGTCAGCCCGCTGTTCCGGCAGTGGCTGCAGGCGCACTTCCCGGACCGGGCGGCGCGGGTGATGAACCGCATCCAGGACATGCGCGGCGGCAAGGACTACGACGCCAGTTTCACCACCCGGATGCGCGGCACGGGCGTGTGGGCCGACCTGCTGCACCAGCGCTCGAGAAGCCCAGCCGGCGCCTGGGCATCGATCATCGCAACCGCGCTTTTGCGACGCTGGATGCCAGTCGTTTCCGGCGGCCGCTCGTCGTGCCGGCGGGGCCGGGGCGACGAGCGAGCGATAGGCAGCTGGATTTGTTCTGAAGGCGAGGGGCGGCGGAAGCCCTGTATTTACCGGGAAAGCTGGATCATGAAAGCACCGCACTGCTGAAGCGGCTTTAATCAGTAATTGTTGTAATCAATTGGTCTTGAGAGAGGGTTTCTGATTCTCATCAACTGAAGTGTATTACTATATTGTCAATATTGCGTCATCAACAAAGCGTATCTTTCAAGTGCGCTTTGTGGTTTCTGGCATGGGGGCAAAATTGGCATTCACCTATACACTCGATCAAGCACAAAGGCTCATTGATGATTTCGAGAACGCCATTTATGACATTCAAACCACTTCATTGAAGGTTATCCTCACTACACTTCATCTGAAGTCTACTAGAGCTATTGAGTTCGTTAAGGCAGGTATATGCAGGCGCTTGAAGGTCATTGAGCATAGTGCTACGCAGATTTTCGACATCTTCCCCCCAAACAAGCTGGATAGACTCACTGCAGATGAATGCACCAACGTCACGATCTTCTTCCAGGCATTCGCGATCAATGTCTATGGGGTATTCGATAATGCAGCTTGGGTAGCTGTCCTAGAAGCAGGTGCCAAGGTCAAAAAAGAACGCATTGGACCGTATAAAGATGAGGCGAGAAAACACTTTCCTCAACCCTTTCTGCACTATCTCGATACGCCATCAGTAAGAGTATGGTTTAAGGAATACGGTAAGCCGTATCGTGATTCCACAGCTCATACTCTCCCTCCATATCTTCCTCCTGCTGTTGTCAATGAAGATGACGGTAAGGTGTTGGAAGAGCTATGCGAGCAACAGAATCAGCTCTTCCAATCTCCTAGTAATCCAGATCTGCAGGAGACGCTTCAACGGCTAGAAGAAAACGCTGACCTTCACCAGAAGATGGGGAATGTGGGACGCAACAGTATCCTCATCGCTAATTCTTCGAGTCCCGATGATGAAAATCCTCCCATCATCCTTCACCAGCAAATCATCAATGACCTTCTTTTGATGAAGGAACTGATGGATGCATTTTGTGCGAGCTTTAAGCCTTCCGCAACTTCAGAGTTTGAAACCCTCATTCTTTCGTGAAGACAAAAATACTATGACTCCTGATCAATTTTCCCTTGTGAAGTCTCACTTCATCAATACCGGTGAGGTCTCGGTAGCCAATCTTCAAAGCTGTTTCAAGATGCAATATTCAGACGCTCTGCCATTGATGAATGAACTTGAATTGAATGGTCTGGTTACTCCCGTTCTTCCAGAGGGATTTCGTGTTCTCTCGTCAGAACATGCTCAACCCATTGAAGTGAAAGCGCCAACTCCCAAGGAAATCTACGCAAGGCAGGTTTTCGAAACAGCTCTCTACCTGGTCGAAACCAAAATCTGCAAAAGAGGTGGTGGAAATAGCGTGGCGTGGGATCAGATAAAGCCAAGCAATGTCACTCATCGTTCAGTGCTTATGCCCTACTTGGATTTGATTGAGACCGTCATCCCTTCCGATGCCGATATCAACGAGCAGAACCTTCTGATTGTCTGCAAATGGGTAGCTGAAACTGAAGGAGAAAACTGTCTCACGCCTCCCTTTACCTTCAGTGACATCGGGGACGAACTTGAGCACAAATGCTCATGGTGGTGCAAAGTCAATGTGCGAGTTACCGGCGAACCGAAAGAAGTGTATTACCACACAGGTCTCATGGCTTGTGCTAGATACCTGCATCGGATCTATTCAGAAGGACCCTCTTTAGGTGGTGGATGGTCTCGAATGGAAATCTTCGTTCACCATGATTTGCGGGCAGAGGGAACCAGCAAAAAATGGGAGGAGCAACTAGCGCTCCATCCTGAAAAACATCTTCTCGATCAACTGGAACATGTGGTTCCATGCGCCTTCATTCGAGATAACGCCTTGCGCCTTTTTAGTTTAGGAGCCTCGATTTATCAAGTCGCCTCATTCATCGGACGACACATGCTCACTATTCGGATGCTCAGAACTGAGTCGGAGTATCTGGATCGCAGTGTAGAAAAGGGTGGTCTTGGACTCTGGACTACCATGCCAAAAAATTGGAAGTTCGGAGACTCCATCTTTGCAAGGCTGGAAGAAGCCAAGATCGAATTCACACCACCAGCATGGTATCGAGCTGATTTTTGAACTTAAAAGTTTGAAACCCTCATAAATACCAAAGCCCCTTTTGGAATGATTTTCTCTCCGGCTGCATCGTCAAGTTTGTCTTTTCTCCCCTGTTATTGATGCCCACATGAGAGGGTTGGAAACGGATGCCGCTCGTTCGTCTTGCGGAAGTAGTTTTCCGCGCACTAGAACTAGGGCTTGTTCACCTTGATGTGCTCAAATCATCCAAAAAACTAGCGAGAGATGGTGGCGATCCCGAATGTGGAGTGATGTAGTTCAGAGATTACGTTGATGCTGGTAGACAAGCTTAATGAGGGAAACGATGGCTGCGGCTGGTAAGATCCGCGTTTTCGTCTGTTTCATCACTTCTCTGCATGCACACTCTGGAACAACTGCGCAGCGGCGCCCTGGAAGGCATTACCCGCCTGTCTCTCTCGTGCGGCCTGCGCGAATTCCCGCGAGAAATCTTCACCCTGGCTGAAACCCTCGAGATTCTGGACCTCAGCGGCAACCAACTGAGCGCCTTGCCGGAAGATCTGCCGCGCCTGACCCGGTTGCGTATCATTTTCTGTTCCGACAATCCCTTCACCGAACTGCCGGCCGTGCTGGGCCGTTGTCCGGCACTGGAGATGATCGGTTTCAAGGCCAACCGCATCGAACACGTGCCAGCGGCATCGCTGCCGCCCACGCTGCGCTGGCTGGTGCTCACGGACAACCGCATCGAAGCGCTGCCGGCCAGCATCGGGCAATGCACGCGCCTGCAAAAGCTGATGCTGGCCGGTAACCGCCTGCGCACGCTGCCAGCTGAACTGGCGGGCTGCCGCAACCTGGAACTGTTGCGCCTGGCGGCCAATGCACTGGAAGAGTTTCCGCACTGGCTGCTGACGCTGCCGCGTTTGAGCTGGCTGGCCATGGCCGGCAATCCCTGGTGTGCGGCGGTGGAAGAGGGGGCGGATAGACTTGCCCAAGTGGCCCCCATCGCCTGGGACGACTTGCAATTGGGCGAGAAACTGGGCGAAGGAGCTTCCGGCGTGATCCATGCCGCACGCTGGAAGACTGGCGCGACGACGCAGGCGGTGGCGGTCAAGCTCTTCAAGGGCGCGGTCACCAGCGATGGCTTGCCGGAGCGCGAAATGGCGGCTTGCATCAGGGCCGGCAGTCATCGCGGACTGA
This sequence comes from Herbaspirillum sp. B65, assembly GCF_000333555.1. NCBI lineage: Bacteria > Pseudomonadati > Pseudomonadota > Betaproteobacteria > Burkholderiales > Oxalobacteraceae > Herbaspirillum > Herbaspirillum sp. B65. The sequence goes on from NZ_BADI01000641.1 coordinate 8,963, forward strand.
TTCCGGTGCTGGGCCGCTTGCAAGATCATCCGCAAGCCGTGCAGGGGCTGGTGATGCCGCTGATCGATCCCGCCTTCACGACGCTAGCCGGGCCGCCCAGCCTGCAATCCTGCACGCGCGACGTCTATCCGCAGGAAGGCAAGCTGCCCTGGAGCCAGGTGATGGCCATCGCCAGCGATATCGCCTCGGCGGCGGCGCACCTGCACGCCCAGGGCATCGTCCATGGCGATCTCTATGGTCATAACATCCTGCATCGGGAGGGCGCCGCCTTGCTGGGGGATTTCGGGGCGGCCTGGCTCTACGATGCCCAAGAGCCTCATGCCTGGGGCGTGCAAGCCATGGAAGTGCGGGCTTATGGATGTCTGCTGGAGGAATTGCTGGCCCATGGTCAGCCAGCCGATGAGGTGGGGCAGAAGCAGCGCACCGCCTTGGCCGGTTTGTGTCAGGCCTGCCTGTCGGCCGATGCGGCCTCCCGGCCGCATTTCGAGGCCATCGTGGCCTTGCTCGATGCGCTGGCCACGGCCTGAGGCTGAGGCTTGGGCGGCCTAGGCCCGTTCGCTGGAGCGCAGCAGCACCACCAGCGCCCCGGCTCCGCCATCGGCGGCGCGGGCCTGGCAAAAGGCCATCACTTCATCCTTCTGCGCCAGCCAGTTGCGCACCTTGTGCTTCAAGACCGGCTCTTTGTTCACTGAGCCCAGACCCTTGCCATGGATCACCCGCACGCAGCGCAGGCCGCGGCGGCGCGACTGGCGCAAAAATTCACCTAGTGCCTCGCGCGCCTGCTCCCGGCGATAGCCATGCAGGTCGAGCTGGGCCTGGATCACCCAGTTGCCGCGGCGCAGCTTGCTCAAGACATCCACCCCCACGCCGGGGCGGGCGAAACTGAGGTTTTCATCGCTGTCCATCAAGGTGTCGACGGTGAATTCGTCGGACAGCGACTCCAGCAGCGCGGCCTGTTCATCGGCCAGGTGCTGGCGGGCAATCGGTGGCGGCAGTTGCGGTGGGTGGAGGGCCTTGTCGGCCGCCTTGGGACGCAAGGGGGCGACTGTGCCGATGCTGTTGCGGAAGAGATTGGCTTCCGCGCGCTCTGCCGCTTCCTGGCGCTGGCGCTCGGCCAAGGCCAGTGCCCGTGCTTTTTCCTGTTCCTGCAAATCGCGGCGCAATCCCTGGAGCGCCGAGAAATCCTTCATTGTCGCCATGACAGCCACCCAACCCTGTAGCGAATTATCCCTGAGCGGGCTACTTTAGCAGAAGCGGGGCGACTCTTCAGCCTGGCGTGCTCAGCCGCAGGCCACCTGGATGACGACCAGGCCCGGATCGACGTGCAGATTCAGGCGGCGTGGGTTGAAGTCCATGGTGGCGGCGCTGTCGGGCTTGAGTACCCGGATCTGGCTGGCGCCGGAATCGGCCAGGGCCTGTTGTTCCAGCTGGGCATTGAGGTTGTCACCGATCAGGTGCTCGGCGCGGGCGACATTGCATTGCCCTGCCGCATCGGCGCTCTGGTTTTCGCGCGAAGCGCTGCAAGCGATCAGGACGGCCCCCAGGCCTAAGGAGGCCAGCAGCGCCTTGATCGCAGGCGGCATCCGGGAGGGCGGTGCAGGAGGCGGTAAGTAGGACACGGTGCTTTCCTCGATCGGGATGATTTTAATTGGTCTGGTTGCTCGAATGAAAACAAAAAAGCCGGGACGAAAAACTCGTCACCGGCTCTTTGAGTGCCCGTTGCGCTACGAGTTCTCGCAGCGCAGCATTTTACATCAATTTACTTTATTCCAAGCCTTCCAGATAACGCTGTGCATCCAGTGCTGCCATGCAACCCGTGCCGGCGCTGGTGATGGCTTGGCGGTACACATGGTCTTGCACGTCGCCGGCAGCGAAGACGCCGTCGATATTGGTGGCCGTGGCAAAACCCTCGGTGCCGGTGCGGGTCTTCAGGTAGCCGTTGGGCAATTCCAACTGCCCTTCGAGGATGCTGGTATTGGGTTTGTGGCCGATGCCCACGAACAGGCCATGCACCGGGATCTCGGTGATGGCGCCATCCTGGGTGGACTGATTCTTGATGCCGGTCACACCGCTGTCGTCGCCGACCACTTCATCCAGGGTGGAGTGCCACTGGATGGCGATCTTGCCCTCGCTGACCTTGTGCAGCAGGCGGTCGATCAGAATGGGCTCGGCGCGGAACTTGTCGCGGCGGTGCACGATGGTGACCTTGCTGGCGATGTTGGAGAGATACAGCGCCTCTTCCACGGCGGTGTTGCCGCCGCCGATGACGGCCACCTCCTTGCCGCGGTAGAAGAAACCGTCACAGGTGGCGCAGGCCGACACGCCACGGCCCATGAAGGCTTGTTCCGAAGGCAGGCCCAGGTATTGCGCTGAGGCGCCTGTGGCGATGATGAGCGCGTCCGCCGTGTATTCACCGTTGTCGCCGATCAGGCGGAAGGGGCGCTCGGAGAGCTTGGTGGTGTGGATGTGGTCGAAGATGATCTCGGTATTGAAGCGCTCGGCGTGCTGCAGCAGGCGCTGCATCAGTTCCGGGCCTTGCACGCCCAGCGGGTCGCCTGGCCAGTTCTCGACGTCGGTGGTGGTCATCAGTTGGCCGCCTTGCTCCACGCCGGTGATCAACACCGGGTTCAGGTTGGCGCGCGCGGCGTAGACGGCGGCGCTATAGCCGGCGGGGCCGGAGCCGAGAATCAGGACCTTGGCATGTTTGGGCGTGCTCATAAGTTACTCATCAAAAATGTTGTGGGTTCGTCTTTCAACTTGAGGCGACTCCCGGGATTTCAATTCTCCCGTTCCCGACCGGTCTTGGTCCAGGCCGGCCAAGGCAAGCTGATCAGCTTGTCAGCGCACAAGTTTGCGGTTTGACGCGCTGCAAAACGGGTAAGATTATAGTCCAAGCCCCCGCTCGGCCTCATGGAATTACGCTATGCAAGCAATAGCCGGGCAGGGCACGGGAAAATGCAGGCAAATGCAGGTTTGCTGTCCCCTAG
>NZ_BADI01000640.1:0-6848 GCF_000333555.1 Herbaspirillum sp. B65
CGCACGGTTCGGCGACTTGACCAGCTGTCCCAAATGCAAGGGGACATTTCTTATCACATCCGGTGCGGGCGATATGAAGTCCAGAGGGCAGGCACCCGCGCGCGACGGGGACCGCACGGCCTGCGGTGCCACGCTCATTGCCAGCCAGGGCGTGGCCACCCACTCCGAGGGCCAAGCTGCTGGCCAGGCTGCGCCTGCTGAGGCGGCTGCCAGCGGCAATGACCGGGTGGTCTCGTCAGCGTCTTCTTCGTCTTCTTCCATTTGCCTGCCTTGCCTGGCTGCCGCAGCGCAGTCTGGTCAGAGCTTGATGGTGCGCACATGAGTGCGTCATGGCTGCATGGCCGGATCAAACCCTTGCCGGAGCCGTTGCCGGGTGAGCACCTGCATGTACTGGTCGACGGATTTCACTACGCAGAGATGGACTTTGCGCAGCGCTTGGCTGACCAGCCGGGCGCATGGGGCTTGTTCGACGGGACTGAAGAAGAGTCACTCATCGACAGTGGCCCCTGGTTGCTGGCGGTGCAATGGCAATCCGAGGCGTTTTGCCAACAGTTGCTTGCCCTGGAGCGCGGCAGGCCGTCTGTTTCCTGGCTCTATGCAGCGCTTGGCACGGCTGAACTCGCTCAACAATTGCAGGCGCGCTTGAATTTTCATTTGCCGGATGGCCGCTCGGCCCTGGTCCGGTATTGGGATCCGCGCGTGCTGGCGACGCTGGCGCGGCAGCTCGATGATGCGCAGCGCATGAGCTTCTTTGACTCCATCCGGGAATGGCATTTTCTGCTGGACGGCCATCCTGTTCATATCGGACGTGATCATGATTGAACTCAGCCCCGAGCAATACCAGCAGTTCCTGGAAAGCGATACCCAGCACTTCATTGCCGCCGCCGCTGACCAGTACCTTGCGGCTCATGAAGAGATGCGCAGCGACCCCGGTCGAGCCGAGGTGCTGGAACGGATGCGCACGGCCTTTGAGCGAGGCCGTTCCATCGGTTTCACCTCGACGCCGCATCTGCTCTACATGATGACCTTGGAGGCCGGGGCGCCGGGCTTGTTCGGCGACGAACTGATTCGCTACTACCTGAGCAAACCGGGTGCGACGCCGGAACAGAGGCTGGACGACTTCGACGCCATTTTTACCAACGAACTGCAACGCATGAAGGAGAAAAAATAATGGCGGCCACTGCCGTTCAACTCGGGCGCGCTGCGGCGCAACGCGCCCTCCCCGTGATCAAGCGCTGGATGTCTCGTGCCGTGGGTGGGGCAGGGGGTGTGGTGGCGGGAGAGGAAATCGAGAAGCGACGCACGGAGGCGGAGAACGCCAAAAGTTCACCGCTGGCCAAGGCCGAGGTGGATGCGGCTTCGCGCGATAAGTGTCGGGATTGTCCGCCGCTGACCGGTCATGAAATTACCAAGAACTTCAAGGTGCACGAGCCATGGATGGACTATCAAGCGCGTGTTACTGGGATGCGCTCTGGTCCGTTGTTTTTGACGGAGTGGAAATATGAAAAACGGGAATTCGATGGATTCAAGCCGGCTGAATGTTTGCTGATGGAGGCGAAGGCGGCATATGACCAGTTTTTCTCGGCGCCTGGTGAATTTGAATACGACTTCAAGAAACAGATCATCTTGAACATGGTGAAGCAGGCTGCACTTCAGAATGAAGTAGCTCAGCCGAGACCGCCGGTAAAGCTCCAGTGGTACTTCATGGAGCCATGGACTTATGCATTTCTGAAGCCCCTGCTTTTCGAGGTTTCCCCGACCATTCGTGTCATCTTCCAACCGTGAGCAATCCAATGAAAGCATTCGATATAAAGATCTTCTATCCGGCTGTAGAGCCCCGCATCAGTCTTGTTGGGCGAATGGAGGTAGCGGCCAAGCTTTTATCGGAATGGAGCCGGCACGATGAATGGATGAAACTGGAGCATTGGTTGGTCGCGACGGGGGATAAAGAAGGCTCGTTTAGATATCCGGTCTTTGAGGGTGGTGTGCCTGGCACATCGGCTCTGGCCTACTATCGGGAATTCCAGCGCAATCATGAGTCGGACGATCCCCGCTATCTTTGTTTCTGGAATGGCCAGTTGCATAAGGGGGGGCGGGCCAGCTTCACTGATCAATACAATCATCTGCACGACAGACCGGAGATTATCTGGCTCACGGTAGACCACATGGAGCGCTGGCCCAATCCTTCGTCTATCGTAGACGCCTTGAAAGAATCTGCGAAGCTTTTCGCCCCACGTGCGATGTTCGTCAAGCCCGCGAGCTACACGCCGGTATTCTTCGATAAGCCCTGTGTCGCCTGGATGCTCTACTTGCCACTGCAACTGTCGACCATGCAAGTCCCTGAAGCCGCTCGACTGGAGCCCGTCCAGGACGCATCGGGCCGTCTGATCGGGACGATCATCATCAGCGTGGCTGATGCGATCTTCGATATCGGCAACACCGATCACGTGAGAATCGCCCACGATATCGAGGTCAGGCTCACAGATCAGGACTTGCTGCCACGTTATCCCGACCTCCTGTTGGATGGGAACATCATCGGCTAAAGCCAATAAAAAACCCGGAAGTCTCCTTCCGGGTTTTCATTTCCTTAACAAGGTTCAGCGTGGTTCAGTCATCCCGCTTTTCCAGCGCCCGGTTCGGACTCAAACATCATGATGCCATTCGACATTCAAATCTTCTTCCCTGCGCCTCCAGTTGCAAAGGACCTGGCTCAACGCTTGGAAACACTCTATGAAATTTTTCTGAAATTAGGTGAGCAAGACCGGCCTTTGCGACCACAGAATTGGCTATTGGCGACGGGTGATATAGATGGCTCTTTTCGTTATCCTGTGTTCGATGAGCAAAAGGTTTCCGATGCATTGATCGCTTATTTTTGCAAACGTTATCGAGGAGAGCCGGCTTCCTCTTGCCGACATGTCACGCTTTGGAATGGCGTGATGGAAGAAGGGGAAGGTGCCAGCATTGCTTATCAGTTCAATCATGAGGATGGGGCGCCCGAAATCCTTTCCCTTTCTGTTCCAGATATGTCTGCCTGGAACGCGGCTGGGGTGGTTCAGATAATTGAAGTTGCGGTTCGACTCTATGCGCCGAGAGTGCTCTTTGTGCAGCCTGCAACCTATCAAGCGGTATTTCGCGACAAGCCCAGCGTTGCGTGGATGCTCTACTTGCCCCTGCAACTATCGTCCATGCAAGTGCCGGAGGCCGCGAGACTGGAGCCTGTCCACGATGCTAATGGCCGTCTGATCGGGACAATCATCATCAGCGTGGCAGATGCGATTTTCGATATAGACCACCCTGACCATGTGCGAATCGCCCACGATATCGAGGTCAGGCTCACAGATCAGGACTTGCTGCCAAGTTATCCCCACCTCCTGTTGGATGGGAACATCATCGGCTAAAGCCAATAAAAAACCCGGAAGTCTCCTTCCGGGTTTTCACTTCAGCAGCGCTGGTTCAGCGCAGTTCAGTCATCCCGCGCCTCCAGCGCCCGGTTCAGACTCAGCGCCGCCAGTGAACCTACCGCCCCCGAGAGCAGGTAGAAGCTCACATAAGCCATGCCAAAGTGCGCCGACAGACCCAAGGCTACCAGCGGGGCGAAGCCGGCCCCGACCAGCCAGGCCAGATCGGAGGTCAGGGCGGCGCCGGTATAGCGATAGCGGGTCTTGAAGTTGGCCGTCACGGCACCGGCTGCCTGACCATAGGACAAGCCCAGCAGGGCGAAGCCGATCAGGATGAAGGTGTTCTGGCCGGATTCGCCCCCATTCATCAGGGTCGGTACGAAGGCCGACAGGATGGCAATGAGCAGGGCCATGGTACCCAGCGTATTGCGCCGGCCGAAGCGGTCGGCAATCAGGCCCGAGACCACGATGCCCGCTGCCATGATGACGCCACCCCAGATCTGCACCACCAGGAAGTCGGTGGCTTCACGCAGTGAATACAGCTTCACCCACGACAGCGGGAATACCGTCACCAGGTGGAACAGGGCATAGCTGGCCAGCGCGGCCAGGGCGCCGATGATGATGTTGCGGCCCTGGGTGGTGACCAGCTCGACCGCGCCGGCCGGTTCCAGTTCGCGTTCATCCAGCAGCTTGGCGTATTCCGGGGCCGAGACCAGGCGCAGGCGGGAGAACAGGGCGACCACGTTGATGGCAAAGGCGACATAGAAGGGATAGCGCCAGCCCCATTCAAGGAAATCGGCCGAGCTCAGGTTGGAGAGCATGTAGGCAAACAGGCTGGCGGCCACGATGAAGCCCAGCGGTGCGCCCAACTGCCCCAGGGCCGCATACCAGCCGCGCTTGTTCTGCGGGGCGTTCATGGCCAGCAAGGAAGGCAGGCCATCCCAGGCGCCACCCAAGGCCAGCCCTTGACCGACGCGCAATAGCGAGAGCAAGATGATGGCCCACACACCAATGTGGTCATAAGTTGGCAATAAAGCAATTCCGGCCGTCGAAAAGCCGAGCATGAACAACGCCAGCGTCAGTTTTACCTCGCGGCCGTAGTGTTTTTGAATCGCCATGAAGATGGTCGTCCCGATGGGGCGGGCCAGGAAGGCGAAGGAAAAGATCACGAAGGCGTAGAGCGTGCCTTCCAGCCTGGGTGCGTTGGGAAAGAACAGCATCGGGAACACCAGGACCGATGCCAGTGCATAGACGAAGAAGTCGAAGTATTCGGAGGCTCGTCCGATCACCACGCCAACCGCGATCTCACCGGGCTCGATCGCGCCGTGCTCGTGGGAAGTGGAAGGGTGCTCGGATTGCTGTCTGAATTGGCCGGAACCTTGGCCGTCGTGGATGCTGGTGCTTGCCATGGCTTTGTCTCCCACTGTTAGAGGTTTAGTCGCAGTACGTACTACTAATCCCAACCTGGCAGGTGGCAAGTGACAGGGTGGGACAAAACGTCCAATCGCCAACACACTTTATTGGCGTTACATTACCACGCTCTGATACATACGACTGGAATTTTCCTTCATGGTTTCTCAAATCCTCCGTCGCGGATTGCTCCTGCTTCCTGCGATTCTGTTGGCTGGGTGCAACACCGTCGTGATGAATCCTTCCGGCGACATCGCTAACCAGCAAGCACGCCTGATCATCATCTCGACCGCGTTGATGCTGCTCATCATCGTTCCGGTGATCATCCTGACGCTGCTGTTCGCATGGCGTTATCGCAAGAGCAATACTTCTGCTCCCTACGAGCCGGACTGGGATCATCGACCCGCCCTGGAACTGATCATCTGGGGCGCACCCCTGCTGATCATCATCGCCCTGGGCCTGTTGACCTGGATCACCACCCACACCCTGGACCCGTACCGTCCGCTCTCGCGCATTGACGCCGAGCGCCCGTTGGCGCCCCAGGTCAAGCCGCTGGTGGTGGAAGTGGTGGCGCTGGACTGGAAGTGGCTGTTCATCTATCCGGAGCAAGGCATCGCTACCGTCAATGAGCTGGCCGCGCCGGTGGATGTTCCCATCGAATTCAAGATCACGGCCTCCAACGTGATGAACTCTTTCTACATTCCCGCACTGGCTGGCCAGATCTACGCCATGCCCAGCATGGAAACCAAGCTGCACGCGGTCATCAACAAGGCCGGCGAATATGACGGTTTCTCGGCCAACTACAGTGGCGCCGGTTTCTCGCACATGCGCTTCAAGTTCCATGGCCTGGACCAGGCTGGCTTCGACGCCTGGGTGCAAAAGGCCAAGGCCGGCGCCGGCAAGCTGGACCGTGCCGAGTACCTCAAGCTGGAACAGCCGAGCGAACGTGAGCCTGCCCGCCTCATCGGCAGCATCGAGCCCAACCTGTTCCACGCCATCGTGAACCGCTGCGTAGCGCCCAACACGGTTTGCATGGACAAGATGATGGCCACCGACCTGAACGTGAAACCGGGCCAGCAAAAGGCTGAATGATTCCCTTGCCTGGTAGCCGTATCAGCGCAGCAGAACACCGCTGCGCCCCCATTTCCTTTTTCCCCGGGAAGTAAAGATGTCTGACAATTTTGACCTGATAAAGCTGATCTTCGGTCGCCTCAGTCTGGAAGCCATTCCATACCATGAGCCGATCCTGCTCGGCACCTTCGCCATGGTGGCGCTGGGCGGCATAGTGGTACTGGGCCTGCTCACCAAATATCGCCTGTGGGGCATGTTGTGGCGCGACTGGTTCACCAGTATCGACCACAAGCGCATCGGTATCATGTATATCGTGCTGGCCATCGTCATGCTGCTGCGCGGCTTTGCCGATGCCTTGATGATGCGTGCCCAGCAAGCCATCTCCTTCGGTGACAACGCCGGCTTCCTGCCGCCGCACCACTATGACCAGGTGTTCACCGCCCACGGCGTGATCATGATCTTCTTCGTGGCCATGCCCCTGGTGACCGGTCTGATGAACTACGTCGTGCCCCTGCAGATCGGTGCACGCGACGTGGCCTTCCCGTTCCTCAACAACTTCAGCTTCTGGATGACCACCTTCGGCGCGCTGCTGGTGATGGCTTCGCTGTTCGTGGGCGAATTCGCCCGCACCGGCTGGCTGGCCTACCCGCCGCTGTCGGGCATCCTGTACAGCCCGGACGTGGGGGTGGACTACTACATCTGGGCCTTGCAGGTGGCCGGGGTCGGGACATTGCTATCAGGGATCAACCTGGTGGTGACCATCGTCAAGATGCGCGCCCCGGGCATGAACATGATGAAGATGCCGGTCTTCACCTGGACTTCGCTGTGCACCAACGTCTTGATCATCGCCGCCTTCCCGGTGCTGACCGCCGTGCTGGCCATGCTGTCGCTGGACCGTGTCTTCGGTACCAACTTCTTCACCAACGACATGGGCGGCAACGCCATGATGTACGTGAACCTGATCTGGAT
>NZ_BADI01000639.1:0-6939 GCF_000333555.1 Herbaspirillum sp. B65
CCGGCCGAGAGGGCGATCAAGCCTTCATGGACGCCATCGCCGAATGCGGCAACCTGTGCTGCGGCATCTTCAACCGGGAGCTGGGGCGCTTCTTCCCGCACCTGGGCATGTCCACGCCCAACGTCATCGACACCCAGTGCGTGGCCTACCTGCAAAAGCTCAACTGTGCGCATGTGCGGCATTTCGCCATCGACCTGGCGGGCGCGCCGCGCTTTCACGTCTCGCTGTGCATCTCGGCCTACGACCACCTGGACTTTGCCGTCTCGGTCGAGGAACAGGTCGATACCACGGGCGAGCTGGAACTGTTCTGACATTTCAACGACCCGGGGAACCTCTACCATCATGGAAGCCACTGCCAGCCTCGACAACACCATCACCAGCAAAGTCCTGGTGCTGGACCGCGACACCGATTGCTACGACACCATCAAGTCCTTCTGCGAACGTCACCACCTGGTGGGCCTGAAGGCCCATGAAGAACACGTGATGGCGGTCTTGCGCAGCAACGTCGACCTGGGCGGCATCATGCTCTCCGAAAGCCTGGCCGGCCTGGGCGACGGTGGCGGCGGCCTGGGACTGGCGCGCCGCATTCGCGAAGTCCGCCCTGAATTGCCCATCTTCCTGCGTCGCCGCCGGGAAAGCGCCGATACCCCGCTGGCCGAACGCGACAGCGAACTGTTCAGTGCGGTCTATCGCATCGAGGATATCGACGCCTTGGCTCCGGCCGTGGCGGCGTCCATCTTCAGTCAGCGCTATCCCAACGCGCTGGTGCGCGGCATCGCCGAGATCAGCCGCATGGTGCTGGAGCGCCAGTTCCCTGGCATGAGCGTGGAGATCGAACAGCCTTACCTGGTGCGTGACCGCATCATCTTCGGCGAAGTGTTCACCTTGATTCCGCTGGAAAGCAGCTGGTGCCGTGGCTACATGATGCTGCAGGCCGAACAGAAGACGCTGCAGGCGCTGGCCCCTGAAGAGTCGGGCGACTTCCGCAATCTCAACAATGCCCTGGGCGAACTGACCAACCTGATCTGGGGCTGGTTCAAGAACCGCTTCATCAACCAGAGCCAGCCGATCCAGCAGTTGAGCCAGGTGCCCATCATCATCAACCATCAGCACCGCTACATCTCCTTCGGTTCGGAAGATGCACAACTGTGCTTCAAGTACCTGCTGCGCAAGGGCGACGATGCCCCGCTGGTGCTGCTGCAACGCTTCATCTTCAACCTCTCGTGGTCGCCCGAAGACTTCAGCGAAAACCAGATCTCGGTAGAAGACCTGTTCGAATCGGGCGAGCTGGAGCTGTTCTGACACGATTCCCCCCTGTAACCTCCCCCTAGTGAAGAAAGAGAATTCAAGATGGCACAAATCCTGGTAGTGGACGATTCGAGCACCGTGCGCGCCGAAGTAGGCGACTTCCTCAAGAAGAACGGCCTGGACGTGGCGCTGGCCGTGGACGGCCGCGATGGCCTCAACAAACTCAAGGGCGACCCGTCCATCAAATTGGTGGTCTCGGACGTGAACATGCCCAACATGGATGGCCTGACCATGGCCGAAAAGATCCGCAGCGAGCTGGGCAATGCCAGCGTGAACATCATCATGCTCACCACCGAGAACTCGCCCATCATGAAGGAACGCGGCAAGGCGGCTGGCATCAAGGGCTGGATCGTCAAGCCTTTCAAGGGTGAGGCGGTATTGCCGACCTTCAAGAAGCTGGTGGGCGCTTGATGGAGCCGGCCGCGGGATAAGCCTGGGCTTCCCGTTTAAGCTTGATTGGAACGGCCTGCAGTGATGCGGGCCGTTTTTTTTCGGTTGAAATTCTGAATATGTTAAACGTAGCTACAATTAATTCTTGCCTGATTGAATAATTGTAGCTACGATTATTCTTCATGGAGATTACCTTCGACCCGAACAAAGACGCCGTCAACAAGTTCAAGCATGGCGTTTCGCTCGCAGAAGCGGCGGCAATCGAATGGGACACTGCACTGGTCAGCATTGATGACAGATTTGATTATGGTGAGTTGCGCGAAGTCGCGATTGCCTACATCGGTCTGCGGCTGTATGTCGTGGTGTTTGTGGAGCGCCATGACGTTCTGCGCATCATTAGCCTGCGCAGGGCAACCAAAAGGGAGATCGAACGCTATGCCGAAACTTAAACAGGGAACCATTTTTCCAACCGCCGCTGAAGATGCCGCCATTACCTCGGCTGCATTGAACGACCCGGATGCGCAGCCATTGAGCCCGAGCCAGCTCGCCGCGATGCGACCGGCGCGCGGACGTGGACGACCGGCCGGTAGTGGTTGCAAGGTTCAGGTCACGATGCGTTTCGATCAGGACATCGTGGAGGCATTCAAGCGGGGTGGCGACGGCTGGCAGAGCCGGATGAACGGTGCCTTGCGGGAATGGCTGGCACAGCATGAACAGGTTTGAATTACTGCTCTTCCAATACCAGCTCAAAGCAGATCAAGACCGGATTGCAGCCCCGCGCCAGCACGCCTTCGCAGACCTGGCCTTGCGGATTGATGAGCCCGATATCCAGCCGACCCACGCCATTGCGCACTTCACCGGCACGGACCAGGATCTCGGTGGCGCGGTCCTCCAGCACCTGTCCATCCTCGAACTCGGCGCCGATGATGCTGCCCACGCTACCGCGCACGATGGCATTGCGGATGCCGTGGGCGGCGCAGGCTTGTTCGACCGCCATCGTCAAATCCTGGTCGGGGCGGATGCGGGCCAGTACCAGGCGCTTGCCATTCACAGCGGCTGCCTGTTCGGATAGCCGGGTAGGGTAGAACAGGGTGAAATTGGTTTCCGGGTCATGGCGGGTGGCCATGGTGGCGTCATGCAAGCCCCAGGCCTGCGCCGGGGTGGTGGTACCGACGATGGTCTTTTCCATCATCAGATGCCCACCCTGGCGCTGAGCGTCGCGACCGCGCCAGACGGCGTGGCAATGCACGAAGGGTTCGCCCTCCTTGCGACCATAGGTGGCACAGGCGTATTCGATGACGGTGCCTTCTTCGATGGCATGGGGCGCGCTGTAGAAGGCGGCGTGCTGCTCATCCACGGCCAGCGCGGGCATGAGGAAATGCAATGCAGTCAGTGGCAGATTGGCAAAGCGCACGGTGCCGCCCGCCAGACCCGCCCGCGCCAGCGGCAGGCTGATGGCGTCGCGCAGGTTCAGGCCGGCTTGCAGGGTGAAGTCGAGATGCATGGCTTGGCCCGCGAGCGAGACGATGCGCTCGGGCTCGGGGGGGCCGGGGTGGCGGACGGTGCGGGTGAAGCTTGGGGCGGTGGGCATGGGGGCTCCTAGGGCAGGCGGGCTGCGGCATCGATGGGCGGTCGGGGTTGTACTCGCTGAGGTGAATTATCGCGCGTTCGCGCAGCGGGGGCGGGTGAATGTTTTTTTATCGCTGATGGTGACCGTGGAGGATTTCTCGAAAATGGCGGTCGTTGATTCTTCGAGGAGCGTACTCAATATGTAGCCGCGTTATTTTTGAAAGCTATAATTTGCGTGTTTTGTTTGAATGGACTGCAGAGGTCAGGATTGTAGAAACCCAGGAAGTGAGAAAACGCGATGACCGCACCTACTGAAAGCCAGATGATCAAGAGCAAGGACGGCAAGCCGGCGTCCGTCGTGCTGCCTTATGCCGAGTTCATGGCCCTCTGTGGCGAGCAAGGCAACCTGATTCCCAACGAGGTCGTCGGGGCAACGGTGCAAGGCACTACGCCGGCCTGCGCTTGGCGGCAGTACTTGGGATTGACCCGGCTGGAGGTCGCCCAACGCATGGGCATTACCTTGTCGGCCTATGCAAAACTTGAAAAGAGCATCAATCCAAGGCCGACCACCATCGCGAGAATTGCGGCAGCCTTGGGCATCACTAGGGAACAGTTGGATTTTTAAAGAGCCAGTGCCGCTTTGGTCCGATTACCCGTCGATTCTTTATCTTTATCCACCCTCATGCGTTACATCCTCCTTCGCGGCCAGGCTGGTCGCGCGGCACAGGCCAGGTCAGGCACTTCCTGAAGGTTTATGCAGAATAGCGCCGCTCGAGCCCATCCCGCGGCCTCTGCGCCAAGCCTCCACCGAGCAAGGTGAACAATTCTTTCAGCATCCCCATCCCCAGCAACCGCCAGCAACCATCACGACTGCTCCAGCGGCAACTCGCAGCGCAACAGCACGGCCCTGACCTTGTCCAGTTCCTCCCGGTGATCGTGCAGGAAGCGGCGCAGCCGCGCTTCGCTGTCCAGCAATTCCAGGCACTGCGGATGACGCATGGCGCTGACCTCGGGATGGTGATGGCTCATCTTTTCGCCCGGTAGATAACCGGCGCTGATGGGCTGCAAGGTGACCTGGGCGATGCCCGCGCGATGAGCCACAGCCACCAGGTGCCGGGCCAGGGCCGGGGCCGACAGGCGGTGCCAGAAACGGGTCGCCCGGGCGCGCGCGGCCAGCGGGAAGTACAGCCGCAGTACGGTGATGTCATTCATGGCGCATTGCCTCCCCCGGCAGCGGCCTGTTCCAGCTCACGCTTGCGCTGGGTCTTGTAGGCGTTGACCTCGGCGATCTTGATGCCTTCCGGCAGTGGAACGTGCTTGGTCTGGCTCACGCGTTGCGCATGATAGATGCCGGTATGCCCCGAGAACAGATAGGCCACCACGCAAGCCAGGGCGGCAAAGGGGCCGATGTCCGGGCCGAACAGTTCGATGGCCATGATGGTGGAGGCAATCGGTGTATTGGCCGCGCCCGCAAACACGGCCACGAAACCGATGCCAGCCAGCATCGAGAAGGGCAGGTGCAGCAGCGGGGCCATGGCGTTGCCGAGGGTGGCGCCGATGTAGAACAGGGGCGTGACTTCGCCGCCCTTGAAGCCGGTACCCAGCGAGGTCACGGTGAAGAGCATCTTGCCCAGGAAATCCCAGGGCGCCAGGGGATGCTGGAAGGCTTCTACGATGACCGGGATGCCCAGGCCGATGTAGCGATGCGTACCCACCGCCCAGACCGCCAGGGCCACCACCAGCCCGCCGATGAAGGGGCGCAGCGGGGCGTAGCTGACGTGGCGCTTCATGAAGGCAGACAGGCGGTGGGTGCTGTTGGCAAACACCATGCCGACCAGGCCGAAGACCACCCCCGCGACGATGACCGCACCCACGCTCCACCAGGCGATGGGCGCGCTGCCGCTCATGGCGTAGTGGGTGTGATGCACGCCCCAGGCCAGGCCGACCTGGTCGGCCACGATGGCCGAGACGAAGCAGGGCAGGATGGCGTCGTAACGCATCCGGCCGATGGCCAGTACTTCCAGACCAAACAGGGCGCCGGCCATCGGCGTGCCGAACACCGAGGCAAAGCCGGCGCTGATACCAGCCATGAGCAGCAGGCGGCGCTCTTCCTGGCGCAGGCGCAGTACATGGGTCAACTGGTCGGCCAGTGCGCCGCCCATCTGCACGGCCGTGCCTTCGCGGCCCACCGAGGCGCCGAAGAGGTGCGACATGACGGTGCCGAACAACACCAGCGGCACCATGCGCAGCGGGATCACCTTCTTGGGGTCGTGGATTTCATCGATGAGCAGGTTGTTGCCGGCTTCCACCGGCTTGCCGGTATGCAGGTACAGCCAGCCGACCGCAAAGCCGCCCAGCGGCAGCAGCCAGAGAATCCAGGGGTGTGCCTCGCGCCACTGGGTGGCGTATTCCAGCGAAAACAGGAAAAAGGCCGAGGCCGAGCCCGCCAGGACCGCGATCAGGCAGGCGATGAGGCACCATTTGGCGATGTAGGGCAGCAGGTAGAGCTGTTCCGGGTAGTTGAAATGTTTCATGTGAACCAGGGGTCGAGTGGATCGTCCTGGCACACGGAGCGGTGCGCGAAGCATCAAGGCGAACGCCTACAGCCCCGGGGTGCCAGGTCACTGTAGGCATCATCAGCCCCAACGTGAAGTTGGTGGCGGTTGGAGGAGGAATGCCATCTCCTTGACCGCGATAGTAGCAATTTAGAAGCTCATCGACAACTTGTTGTTGTCATGAGTGGACATCCTCGAAGACACTTTCACCTGTCAAGCTTGCCAGGTGCAGGAACGTATCGACCCTTGGTCGTTCCAATTTTCGAACGTCACCTCTGCCTGGTGGCAGCGATATCAACGACAAGGAATAGGGGGCACGCCAGTGAAAACCTTCCATTGCGACAATTGCGGCCTGCAAGTCTTCTTTGAAAACACCGTCTGCGGCAATTGCGGGTGGATGCTGGGTTATCAGCCCGAGTTGCAGGCCATTGCCAGCTTTTTGCCATTGGAGCCGGATGCGCCTCCGGCTCAAGAGGTGGCTGCCGAGCCCGAGCCCGGGCCAGGCCGCTGGCGTAGCGTCAGGCCGGACAATGAAGGCCGGGTATTCAAGCAATGCCTGAACTATTGGCGCGAGAACATCTGCAACTGGATGCTCGATGCGCGCGAAGCCCATGAGCTGTGCGCCTCCTGCCGCCTGACCCGGGTGATTCCGACGCTGGATGAAGGAAATAACCGCGTGCTCTGGAGCCGTCTGGAAACGGCCAAGCGGCGCCTGCTGCATTCGCTGTGGACCTTGCGCTTGCAGCCGGTGCCGAAGATGGAAGATGAAGAAACGGGTCTGGCCTTCGAGTTCTTGCAGGATCAACCGCATGGCGAACGGGTGCTGACGGGGCACGCCCATGGCGTCATCACCATCAACATCGCCGAGGCCGATCCGGCCTATCGGGAGCAGGCGCGCGAACAGATGGCCGAGCCCTATCGCACGCTGCTGGGACATTTCCGGCATGAGAGCGGACATTACTATTTCGACCGGCTGGTGGCGCCGAGCGAGTGGCTGGAACCCTTCCCGGAAAAAGTCGGCGACGAACGCCAGGACTACGGCGCGGCCCTCAAGAACCATACGAAAACGGCCCGCGCCCCGACTGGGAAGAAAACTTCGGCAGCGCCTATGCCAGCA
>NZ_BADI01000638.1:0-9074 GCF_000333555.1 Herbaspirillum sp. B65
CCCAGGGTGACGATGTTGGCGAAGCGACCCAGTCCAGGTCCTTGCCCTTGTCGAGCATGATCTGGAAGCCGCCCACCCAGGTCACCAGCAGCGCCAGCCCGATCTTGTCGATGGCANGCTTGTGGGTGGGCGTCTCGCGCGAGCGATAGATGGCCAGCGTGACGCCAGCCGCAATCAGGCCCACCGGGATGTTGATGTAGAAGATCCAGGGCCAGGTATAGCTATCGGTGATCCAGCCACCCAGCGCTGGCCCGGCCACCGGCGCCACCACTGCGGTCATGCCCCAGAGCGCCAGCGCGAAGGAGGATTTCGATTTGGGGTAGGCCCCCAGCAGCAGCGATTGCGACAAGGGCACCATGGGGCCGGCCACCAGGCCCTGCAACACGCGCGCGCCCAGCAGGATGGGCAGCGTGGGCGCCAGTCCGCACAGCCACGAGGCCAGCACGAACAGCAGTACCGAGGTGACGAACAGGCGCACCGCGCCCAGCCGCTGGGTGAGCCAGCCGGTCAGTGGAATGGAGATGGCGTTGGCGGCGGCAAAGGAGGTGATGACCCAGGTACCTTCATCGACCGACACCCCCAGGTTGCCCGAGATGGTCGGGATGGCGACGTTGGCAATGGAAGAGTCCAGCACGTTCATGAACACCGCCAGTGACACCGACAAGGTGCCCAGCACCAGGTTGGCGCCGGTCAGCGGTGGCGGCGGTGTGTAAGGCTTGGGGGGAGTAGGGCTGTTGGCCATGGCTTAAGTCATTGTCCAGTGAAGGCAGCGGTCGCCGATCAGGTGTGCGGCACCACCACCGGTGCGGCGCCGGCCTTGCTCTTGCGTGCCTGTGGCAGGCCGCTGGCGTTGTCGCTGATGATGCGTTCGACGATGGCGTCGGCCTGCTTGTCGAGGTCGTTGTAGACATTGGTCTGGTAATTGGTGGGCACCGCTTCCAGCGCGCGTCCGTCGCCGTGGATGTCGACGGTGGCGGTAGTGGACAGGCCGATGCGCAGCGGATGGGCGCGCACCTGCTCAGGATCGAGGGCGATGCGCACCGGCACGCGCTGCACCACCTTGATCCAGTTGCCGGTGGCGTTCTGTGCCGGCAAGAGCGAGAAGGCGCCACCGGTACCGGCCGAGAAGCCGATCACGGTGCCCTTGTACTTGACGCTGGAACCATAGACATCGGCGATCACTTCCACTGGCTGGCCGATGCGGATGTGCTGCAACTGGCTTTCCTTGAAGTTGGCATCGATCCAGATCTGTTCCAGCGGCACGATGGCCATCAACGGATTGCCGGCGGCGATGCGCTGGCCGACCTGCACCGAACGCTTGGAGACGAAGCCCGAGACCGGCGCCACGATGTTGACGCGGGCGTAGTTGAGGTAAGCATTGCGCACGGCGGTGGCGGCCTGCAACACGTTGGGGTGTTCGGTCACGCTGGTGTGGTCGGTCAGGGCGCGGTTGGCGGCGGCAGCGGCACGTGCCTGGTCGAGGGCGGCGCTGGCGCTCTTGAGGGCATCGCGGGCGTGCGAGACGTCTTCCTGCGAGACGGCGCCGGAGGACAAGCCGGCCTGGCGGCGTTGCAGGTCTTCGCGGGCGCGCGCCAGGTTGGCGTCGGCGGCAGCCACGTTGGCCGCCAGCGTGTCATTGTTGAGGAACAGTTGGCGGGTCTGGCGCACTGCCTGGGCCAGCGCAGCCTGCGCCTGATCCAGGGCCAGTTTGGTATCGGCGGCGTCCAGCGCCACCAGCGGTTGGCCGAGCTTGACCAATTGGGTGTCATCGGCCTTGACGGCCACGACCGTGCCGCCGACCTGGGCCGAAATCTGGACCACGTTGCCGCCTACGTAGGCGTCATCGGTTTCTTCGAAGAAGCGCGCGTGCAGGAACCAGTACAGGAAGCAGGCGGCGGCCACGATCACCAGGACCACGGTCAGCAGAATCAACTGGCGGGTGCGTTTGCCATTACCGTTGCCGTTGGCCTTGGCGGGTGGATTGTTTTGGGTGGTGCTGTCACTCATGGAGGACTCCGTTCTATCTCTTTGTAGGCGGTCAGTCGGCCTGGCTGTTGGAACAGCTGGCCGTCCCGGTCACCGGCGGCAGGGTGGAGAGGCCGGTGGCGGGCTGGATTGGGTTCAAAACTTCACTTCTGGCGCAAGCATTGGTGCCGAGCATGGCCCATCAGTGCGGCGGGGCGGCGCTGTAGGCCAGCCCGGCCTGCTGGGCATCGAAGCCGCCGCCCAGAGCCTTGTAGAGCGCGACCTGCTGCTCGCGGCGCTGCGCCTGCAGGGCTACCAGCGACTGGCGCTGGGCCAGCACGCCGGTCTCCGCGGAGAGCAAGGTCAGGTGCGATATCAGGCCCAGCCGATAGCGTTCGCGTGCCAGGTCATGGGCGCGCTCGGCCGCTTGCAGGGCTTCGCGACGGATCGGCAACTGGCGCTCGGTCGAGTGGATCGCCGCGATCTGGCGTGCCACGTCGGCATAGGCATCGTTCAAGGTCTTGTTGTAGGTGGCCACGGCCAGCTCGTAGTTGGCGTATTCCCCCTTGAGCCCGGCGCGCAGCGCACCGCCTTCGAAGATCGGCAGCGTGATCGCCGGGCCGAAGGCGATGCTCTTGCTGGCGGCGGTGAAAGGGTTGCTGTCGATGAGGCTGTCGAAGCCGATCATGGCGCTCAGGTTGATGTCCGGGTAGAAGCGGGCCTTGGCCATGTCCACGCCACGGCTGGCGGCTTCCACCTGCCAGCGCGCGGCCACGATGTCAGGGCGGCGACCCAGCAGGTTCAGCGGCAGGTCGGCCGGCAGGGCAGGGGTGGCCAGGTTCTGCAGGGTGGGCGGCGCCAGTTGCAGGCCGCGGTCGGGGCCGCGGCCGGTCAGTGCGCCCAGTTGCTGGCGCAGCAGCACGATCTGGCCGGCGCTCTGCTCCAGTTGGGCGCGCGCATCGGCACTGCTGGTGCGCGACTGGTTGCGTTCGATCTGGCTGTCCAGGCCGGTCTTGACGCGCTCGGCGGTGATGCTCTCCAGGGCGCTGCGTTGCTGTACGGTGCGCTGCAGGATGTCCTGCACGGCATATTGCGCAGCCAGTTGGCTGTAGACCGAGACGATGGAGGCGGTCAGCGCCAGGCGCGCTTCCTGTTCGCTGGCCTGGGCGGCTTTTTCGTTGGAGATGGCTTGGGCCAGGGCGGCCTGGTTCTTGTTCCACAAGTCCAGTTCGTAGCCGACGTTCAGCCCGGCCTTTTTCTCGTTGTACCAGTTGCCGCCATAGGGCGGCGGGTAGATCGAGGTGCTGGAGAACTGGTTGCGGATCAGCGAGGCTTGGGCATCCACACTGGGCAACAGCGGTGCCCCGCGGGCTTCGGCCAGGGCTGCGGCGGCGCCGATGCGGGCACGTGCCTGTTGCAGGTTGGGGCTGGAGGCCAGGGCTTCCTGGATCAGCGCGGTCAACTGGGCGTCGCCGAACTGCTGGACCCAGTCGCTGCCCGGCCATTGGCCGTCGGGGGCGCCGGGATTGGGGGCCGACAGGCTGCGCTGGGTGCTGAAGTCGCGCGCCTGCGCCAGTTGCTTGTCGCTGCCGATGCCGTCGAAGCTGGCACAGCCAGACAGGCCAAGTGCGCCGATCAGGGCGGCCAGCATGGCATGGGCGGCGATCACCCGCGGCCCAGAGGCGGGCGACGTGATGCGTTTCATAGAATTCTCCACGAAGAGGTATTTGGCGATACGAGTTCTTTTTTTCGTTTCGCGACCCGCGCCAGGCTGCATGATGGGCCATCGGCCTGGAGGTCTTGTGGCACTAGCCTGATACGGCGCAATGCGCGGGACCGGATTTACGAGTACTATCCTGGGGTCGGCGAGTAAAAACTCATTTTTCGTATTATACTTGGATATACGAACAATCACTCACGTTGAGAATTCGCATCGGGGGCGGGGCGAATTCCTTATCAAAGCTGCCAATGAAACTGCAACCCAGAAAAGAACCTCGCCAAGCACGTTCGCGGGCGATGGTCGATACCATCCTTGATGCCATGTCGCGCGTGCTGGTCGAGCGCGGTTATGCCAAGACCAATACCAATCTCGTGGCCGAATCGGCGGGCATCAGCGTCGGTTCGCTGTACCAGTATTTCCCCAACAAGGATGCCTTGATCTTTGCCCTGCGCGAGCGTCATGCCACCCGCATGTTGGCGTTGTTCGAAGACGTGGTGGCGCATATCGACGACTCCGGTACGCTCTCCAGTGACTTCGACAAGTTGATCAGCGCGCTGGTGGCGGCCCACCTGCTGGAGCCGGAATTGAACCGCATCCTGGAAGAGGAATTCCCGGCCTACAACCTGCCGGTTTCCACCGAGATTCGCCAGGGCTTCTTCGATGCCATCCGTCGGGTGCTGGAAAAGCATCGCCACAGCATCACCACGCCCGACCTGGACGTGGCGACCTTCGTGGTGCAGCGCATGTTGAAGGCGCTCATCAAGGCGGTGGTGCTGACCGGCCCGGGCGGGGTGTCGCCGGGCAGCGTGCGGCCGGAGATCCTGCCGGCGGTGATCGGGTACTTGACTGCGCAGCGCAGCGATGCTTGAAGAACTTCAAGAACTTTCACAGGCATAATTACCTAAGTGAAGGTTTAGGCGGCAAACGGCCAGGCGGCCCCGCGATTGGGTTGCCTGGCCGTTTGCGTGTATATTGCCACGCAACAATTCAGAAACATCCCGATATGAAGGCCAAGGGGCTTGCGTATAGTGCAGGATGCATGATCTGCCTGCCATGCATCAATGTCCTCGAACCCATTTTCAGTGACAGCAATATGCAGAAAAAGAAGATGAGACGCACCGTCGCCAAGTCGGTTTTCCTGACCTGGGCGACGGCCTGGAGCCTGGGGGCGCAGGCGGCGGAGGTGGCGGTGCAGGTACTGGATAACGCCGGCCAGCCGCTGCCCAATGCGGTGGTCTACGCCGAACCGGCAGGCGGGGCGCCGGCACCGGCCAAGCCGCGCCAGGTCGAGATCGAGCAGAAGAACAAGACCTTCCTGCCGCTGGTGACGGTGGTGCAGACGGGGACGCCCATCCTGTTTCCCAATCATGACACCGTGCGGCATCACGTCTATTCGTTTTCGCCGGCCAAGACCTTTGAGCTGAAGTTGTATTCCGGTGTGCCGGGCAGTCCGGTACTGTTCGACAAGCCTGGTACGGTGGTCTTGGGTTGCAATATCCATGATGAGATGGTGGCCTATGTGCAGGTGGTCAATACGCCTTATTTCGGCGTCACCGAGCGTAGCGGGGCGGTCCGCCTGGAGAGCCTGCCCAATGGCCGTTACACGCTCAAGGCCTGGTACTTCACCATGGGGCCGAACCAGGCGGCGCTGGAGCAGCCGCTGGAAGTGCAGGGCGATGGGCGGGCCGTCATCAAACTCAATGTCAAGGCGGTGCCGCTGTAAGGCGCGCATCACCCATCATCCAGTCAACAGGAAACGGGGCCCGGGTGCGTCTATACCGTCTGGAAAGCAAGATCGTCGCGCTGTTCATCATCCTCATCGTGGTGGTGCAAGTGGCCGGCTTCGTGGCGATCAGAACCGCCATCGATCGCAATGCGCGCAGCGCCATCAGTGACGAACTGGTGATCGGCGAGCGCGTCTTCACGCGCCTGTTGGACCAGAACGCCCAGAAGCTGACCCAGGGTGCGCGCCTGTTGGCCTCGGACTTCGGATTCCGCCAAGCCATCGGCACGGATGACCGCGACACCATCGCCTCGGTGCTGGCCAACCATGGGGCGCGCATCGGCGCCACCATCGGAATGCTGGTCGGCACCGATGGCCGCATCCATGCCTCCACCCTGGAGCTGGCCGACCCCGAGCTGCAGCGCGTGAGCCTGGAACTGGTGCGCAAGGCCGGCAATGGCAACGCCAATGGCGCGGCCGACAGCGCCGTGGTGGGGGACAAGCTGTTCCAGATCGTGGCCGTGCCGGTCAAGGCGCCGGTCACCATTGCCTGGGTGGTGATGGGGTTCCCGGTGGGTCCGGCGCTGGTCAATGACATGCGGGCGCTGTCGCAATTGCAGGTCTCGATCCTGGTGCGCCAGCGTGACAGCGGCAGTTGGGGCAGCGATGTCTCGACCCTGCCGGCTGCCCAGACGCAGATGCTGGCCAGCCAGGCTGGTCACACCGAGATGGGCCTGGCCGGTGCTACCGACCTGCAGATCGATGGCAACCAGTACCGCGCCCGCATCCTGCCGCTGGCGCGTGCCAGCAATGGTCAGGAAGCGGTGGCCGTGCTGCAGCGCTCGGTCAGCGAAGCGGTGGCGCCTTATCAGCGCTTGCAACTGATCCTGCTCAGCATCACGGTGCTGGGCGTGCTGGTGGCGGCGCTGGCCAGCGCCGTGATGGCACGCCGCATCACCAGCCCCTTGCGCGAGCTGGCGGCGGTGGCCAAGCGGCTGGGTGAGGGCGACTACAGCGAAGGTCTGTACCTGCGGCGCCAGGATGAAATCGGCCGGCTCGGCGCGGCCTTCGAGACCATGCGTTCGGAGATCGCCAACCGCGAACTGAAGATCAGTCGCCTGGCGTACCAGGACCAGTTGACTGGCCTGCCCAACCGGGTGCAGTTTGCCGATCTGCTCAAGGAGGCGATTGCCCAGGTCCAGCGCAGTGGCGGGGGCAGTTGTTACATCCTGATGATGGACCTGGACCGCTTCCAGCAAGTCAATGACGTGCTCGGCCACAGCTTCGGCGACGATCTGCTGCGCCAGGTGGCGCTGCGCCTGTCCGGCCAGTTGCTGCACCCGGGCGCCAAGGTGGCGCGCCTGGGTGGGGATGAATTCGCCATCCTGCTGCCCGGGGTCGATCTCGATGGTGCGCTGGCCCAGGCTGCGCATATCCTGCGCGTGCTGGAACAGCCCTTGTCGCTGCAGGAGCAGACGGTGGACCTGGGCGCTGGCATTGGTGTGGCTGGCTATCCCGCGCATGGCCAGAACAGTGGCGAACTGCTCAGTCGTGCCGAGGTCGCCATGTACACCGCCAAGCGCAAGGGCAGCGGCGTGGTGATCTACGACCCGGCAATCGACCAGAGCAGCCAGGAAAGCCTGTCGTTGTTGTCCGAATTGCGGCGTGCGCTGGAACGCGATGAATTCATGCTGTACCTGCAACCCAAGCTGGAACTGGGCACCGGTGCGGTGATCGGGGCCGAGGCGCTGGTGCGCTGGATACACCCGGAAAAGGGCTTTGTCGGCCCGGACAATTTCATTCCCTTTGCCGAAACCACCGGTTTCATCCGCATGTTGACCCTGTGGATGATGGAAAAGGTGGCCGGCCTGTCGGCACAACTGCAGGTGCAAGGCTTGTCCTTGAAATTCTCGGTCAATCTCTCCACCCGCGACCTGCTGGACCAGGAATTGCCGGCCGCCTTTGCCGCCATCCTGGAGCGCCATCGCCTCACGCCCGACGCACTCTGCCTGGAAATCACCGAAAGCGCCATCATGGATGATCCGGGACGCGCCCAGAACACCCTGGAGCGACTCTCGGCCATGGGCTTTGCCTTGAGCATCGATGATTTCGGTACCGGCTATTCCTCGCTGGCCTATCTGAAGAGCTTGCCGGTGGATGAATTGAAGATCGACAAATCCTTTGTCATGAAGATGGCGCAGGACCAGGATGACGCCAAGATCGTGCGTTCCACTATCGACCTCGGCCACAACCTGGGGCTGCGCGTGGTGGCCGAAGGGGTAGAAAGCGAGGAGGTCTGGTTCTTGCTGCGGCAGATGGGCTGCGACCAGGGGCAAGGCTATTTCATGGGCAAGCCGATGCCGGTGGAAGGCTTCCTGGAATGGCGACAGCAATGGCGCGCACCGCACAGGCCGGCGTTGTCCGGTAACCTGGTCGGGTGAACGCAGCGTCCGGGCCGAGCCGGAACGACATCATCAAAGGGGTAGGGCAGGATGAACAAGATCAACCACAGCGCCGGCTGGGCACTGCTGGTCACGCTTTGTGCGCTGTGGGTGCATTGTGTACCGGCAGCGGCGCAGATGAGCGATACCGAGCGCGACGCCTGGGCGCTGGCCCAGCAGAAGAAGGTAGCGCAGGCCATGCGTGCGACCAATACCGCCAACGATGCGCCGGCAGCGCCCGAGCGGGCAGACTGGAAGCCGGACCTGGGCAAGCTTACCGCCACCGCCGGCGTGATCCAGGTCGAGGGCGCGGGCGGTGGCGGCTTGACGCCCTGGGCCCTGATCACCGGCTATGGCACGCGCGACAGCTATGGCGCCAATGCCCATGCCACCGTCATCGCTACCCAGGATTACACGCTCAAGTCGTATGGCGTGGCGGTGGGGCTGATGGACCGGGTGGAATTGTCGCTGGCCAAGCAGGCGTTCTACGGCAGTGCTGCGCCGCTGGCCGATCTCAAGATCACCCAGGACATCGTCGGCATCAAGCTCAAGCTGGCCGGTGACGCCGTCTATGACCAGGACCGCTGGCTGCCGCAGATCGCGGTGGGGACCATGTTCAAGCGCAACCACGGCATCGGCGGCCTGCCGACGCTCACCAGCGTCAAGCAGTTGGGGGCGGCCAGCGAGAGTGGTATCGATTATTACCTCGCGGCCACCAAGATCCTGCTGGACCAGAGCCTCCTGCTCAATGCTACCCTGCGCCTGACCAAGGCCAACCAGATGGGCTTGCTGGGCTTTGGCGGCGACCAGGGCGACCGCTATCAGGCCATGGGCGAGTTCTCGATGGCTTATCTGATGAATCGCCGACTGGTGCTGGGTGCGGAATATCGGATGAAACCGCGCAACCTTGCCGCCGACCCCGAGAAGGATTACTACGATGCCTTCCTGGCTTGGTTCCCCAGCAAGAACCTGTCGCTGACCCTGGCCTACGTGGCGCTGGGTGACATCACCATCTACAACCCCAAGCGGCAGCGCGGCGTCTATCTATCGTTGCAGACCGGTTTTTGAGCAACTTCGAGTGAGGCAAGAGCGATGATGATACGCCCGATTTCGCAGGCTGCCGCGGCGCTGGCATTGGCTGGCACCCTGGGCCTGGCGCAAGCGCAGGAGGCGCCGGATGATAGCCTTTTCAAGGCCCTGGGCGGCCTGCCTGTGATGAGCAGGT
>NZ_BADI01000637.1:0-3635 GCF_000333555.1 Herbaspirillum sp. B65
CGCGGGGCCTGTTGCTGCAAATGGCGCTTGACCACCTGCACGGCAGGCGCATGGCGCGAGTGCCAACTGGCAAAGAGCGTCACCCCATGCTGGGCGGCCAGGTGCTTGAGCGATTCGACTTCCGACAGGGTGGCGCCGGGCGGCTTTTCCAGGAACACATGCTTGCCGGCGGCAATGGCCTGGCGCGCGGCGGCATAGCGATACTGGGGCGGCATACACAGGGAAATGGCCTCGATCTCGGGCGCGGCGGCCAGCATCTCGGCCATGCTCTTGTAGGCGCTCACGCCGTCGATGCTGTGGTTGCGGCTGGCGGTGGCGACCAGTTCAAATTCCGGGTTGCCGCTGATGGCCGGGGCATGTTGGTCGTAGACGATTTTGCCGACGCCGGCAATGGCGAGCTTGATGGGTGTCATGGTGTCCTTGGGTTGTTATCGTTGCATGGGCGCACAGATTACCAGCGTTGATGCACATGCGGGGCGATGTCATGCAGATAGAGTTCGCGCAAGGCCTGCATCACCTCCGGCGCAAGCGGCGGCAAGTCGCTGGCCGCACTGTTGGATTGTGCCTGCTGTACGTTGCGCGCACCGGGAATGACGGTACTCACGCCGCTTTCCATGAGGATCCAGCGTAGCGCGAACTGTGCCATCGACACGCCTGGCGGCACCAGCGCGCGGATCTTCTCCACGGCCGCCAGGGCGACTTCATACGGCACGCCCGAGAAGGTCTCGCCGACATCGAAGGCTTCACCGTGACGGTTGAACTGGCGATGGTCGTCGGCGGCAAAGGTGGTCTGCGCGCTCATCTTGCCGGTCAGCAGGCCCGAGGCCAGCGGCACGCGGGCGATGACGGCGATGTCGCGGCGCTGCGCTTCTTGCAGGAACAGCGAGATGGGGCGTTGGCGGAAGATGTTGAAGATGATCTGGACGGATTTGACGTTGGGGTATTCGATGGCCTTCAGGGCTTCTTCGACTTTTTCGACCGAGACGCCGTAGTGACGGATCTTGCCGGCTTCTACCAGCTCATCCATGTAGCCGAACACTTCCTGCTGGTAATAGACCTCCGTGGGCGGGCAGTGCAGTTGTACCAGGTCCAGGCAATCCACCTCCAGGTTCTGTAGTGAACGTTCGACGAAGGCAGTGAGGTTGTCGCGCTGGTAGCCGCTGGCCACATGCGGCGAGAGCCGGCGTCCGGCCTTGGTGGCGACGAAGGGGCGGGGGCCGCCGCGTTCCTTGAGCACCTGGGCAATCAGTTGCTCGGAGCGGCCATCGCCATAGACATCGGCGGTGTCGATGAAGCTCACGCCGGCGTCCAGCGCTGCGTGCAGCGCGGCCTTGGCATCCTGGGCCGAGACATCGCCCCACGAGCCGCCGATGGCCCAGGCGCCAAAGCCGATTTCCGATACCTCTGCGCCGGTGCGGCCAAAGCGTCTTGATTTCATGATTGTCCTCCGTGAATGCCTGATGGATGAAGCCGTATTTATACCGCGTACCACGTGCGAGGGCGGCTGGTTTAAGATGAGCCATATTCATTCTTGAAGTGATTCGAATTCATCTATGTCGCTCCTCGACCATATCGAATTTTCCGATCTGCGGGTGTTCGTGACCATCCTGCGCACCGGCAGTTTCAAGGCCGCCGCCATCCAGCTCGGCTTGACGCCCTCGGCCACCAGCCATGCCATGAAGCGCTTGGAAGAGCGGCTGTCCACGCAGTTGCTGTACCGCTCCAGCCGCGCGATCTCGCCCACGGCGGCGGGTAGTGAACTGGCGGCCAGGCTGGAGCAGGGCTTCGAGCAGATCGCGCTGGCGCTGGGTCAGTTGGAGAGCTCGGCAGAAGGGAGTCTGGGCGAATTGCGCATCAATGTGTTTGCCGATGCTGCACATCTGTTGATCGAGCCGGCCATTCCCGAGTTCGTGCGCCAGTGTCCCAAGGTCAAGCTCACCATCGTGGTCGATGACAAGCCCATCGACATCGTCAGCGAAGGTTATGACGCCGGCATTCGCTATGGCCACTACGTGCCGGAGGGGATGGTGACTGCGCCGCTCACGCGCGCGCATCGCTGGGTGGCGGCGGCTTCGCCGGCCTATCTGGATCGGCACGGGCGGCCACTGACGCTGGAGGACTTGCAGCAGCACACCTGCCTGCAATTGCTGTTGGGAGATAACTCCAGCTACCAGTGGGAGTTTGGCCGCGGCAAGTACCGCCAGCGTATCCGCGTGCCGGGTCTGGTGACGATCAACAATACGGCCGCCACCATTGCGGCGGCCAAGGCCGGGGTCGGCATCGCCTATCTGCTGGAGGCAAGGATCAGCAAGGAAATCGATGAAGGTTCGCTGGAAGCCATCCTGGAAGAATGGGCCGCCCCCAGCGCGCCTTTTCACATGTACTACAGCAGCCGGCGCCATGCGCATCCGGCGTTGCGCAAGCTGATCGATATCATCCGCTTGCAGCATGGGTTGGCGCGCTTGCGCTAGTGCGCCGCCGACGCCTCTGCCGCACCGGCGCCGCCTTTGGAGGGCTTGATGATCCAGATCAGCGGGATGATGACGATGAAGATCACCGCCGAGACATAGAAGATATCGTTGATGCCCAGCATGGGCGCCTGGAAGGTGATGGTCCGCTCCAGCATCCCGGCGGTCTGCTCGGCGTTCAGTCCCAGGGTGCTGCTGATGTGTTGAACCGTCTCTTGCAGCCAGGGGGCTGTAGGGCGTGCCATGTTCGGTCAATTGCGCATGGTGCATGATGCTGCGGTTTTTCCAGGCAGTGGTCGAGATCGAGGTGCCCACCGCCCCGCAGAAGACCCGCACGAACGATGAGAGGCCGGCTGCGGCCGGGATGCGTTCCGGTGGCAGGCCCGAGAGCAACAGCACCGTCAGCGGCACGAAGAACATGGCCGTGGGGATGCCCTGCAAGAGCGTGGGCAGGATCACCGTCATCTGGTCCACCTGCAGGTTGTAGCGCGAGCGCAGCCAGAACACGATGGCAAAGCCGATGAAGGAGGCGGTGGCCACCTTGCGCGCATCCACCAGCGGCAGGAAACGCCCGATCAAGGGCATCAGGATCACCGCGAAGATGCCGATCGGTGCCGTCGAGAGCCCCGAGTCGATGGAGCGATAGCCCAGGTATTGCTGCAGCCATTGCGGCAGGATCACCAGGTTGCCGAAGAAGACGCCATAGCCGATCGAAATGGCAATCGTGCCGCCGGCGAAATTGCGTCGTCCGAACAGGCGCAGGTCCACCACCGGATGACAGGCGTGGATGCAGCAAGCCGTGCAGCAGGTCACCAGCTCCACCTTCTTCAAACGCTATGCCACGCTGGAAGAGCAGATCGCGCCCATCCTCTTCCTCGCCTCCGATGAGGCCAGCTATATCACCGGTACGGTATTGCCGGTGGCGGCGGGTGATAACGGCTGATTTCATCAAGGCGTCATCAGAGCTCATACCTCTTACGTCTTCTGCATCTCTTATAAGGAACCCCCATGTCCGAGCGCCAGGCCATCATTCCCAAGGGAATGGAAGACGTCTACGACAAGATCGGTTATGCCCCCGGCGTGCTGGTGGGCGAGGTGCTGTATGTATCGGGCCAGATCGGCCGCGGCCCCGACATGCAACTGGTGGAGCCGCGCGAAGCCCAGATC
>NZ_BADI01000636.1:0-1914 GCF_000333555.1 Herbaspirillum sp. B65
TGTAAGCTGGGTTCCAGCTCGCTCCAATTGACTTGTTCACGTCAGCGCGGCCGATACTCGTCGTTTTATGTTGCATCCAACCTCCAGCGACCATGTCTGGCTCGTGCAGTGCAGCTAATTTTCCCATCAGTTCTTTTGCACGAATTTCGGCCTGTTTTTCTGCCTTTGCCTCATCCATGCCTTGCTTATGCAGGCTGTCGCCAATACTCTTCGAAATCTGATCAAGGACATCTTTCCGATGCCTGTCCTGCGCCGCGCCAGCCCCCGGATTGCGATTCATTTTCTTAAACGCATCTCTAGCCATCGCATATTCGCTCGCCGTCAAACTATTGATGGCCTCCTCTTGGCGTCTGAGCTGCTCCGCCATTTCCTTCAAAAACGCCTTTTGGTCATCCTTGCTCAACCGCATGAATTGTTTCTTATCATACGGATGGAAGCAAGGCACCTTAAACTGCCGGGCCTTGACGGTGACGTCCTTCTTGGGCTTTTTGGGTGGTTGGGGGCCAGGTGCAGCTTCCTTGGCGACTTTAGCTTCTCGCGCAACTCTTGCAGCTTCCTCTGCTTCCTTGGCGGTCTTGGCAGCTTTGGCAAGTTCTTCTGCTTCATGCGCGCCCTTGCCAACCCTGGCAGCCGTTCCAGCACCCTTAGCCATGCCAACCGCGCGCTTGGCAACCTTACCTACGGTGGTGACGACTTTGCCGCCCGGTATCATGCTCGCCGCAGCAATCCCCGCTTCAACGTAGTCGCCTTCGGCGGTATAGATCGCCGCATCGATTGCGCCGGTGACGACCGACAACCCCGGCACGAAACTGGCCACGCCCAGCACACCATGCACCCAGGGACTGGCTGTTTGCCAGAACGATTTCTCGGCCGCAGTCTCTGCCTTGACGGCTGCATTGGCTCCGCCACCGTGTGGCTCGATGCGCGTGACTGACCTGTCTGCCTGTTCGAGGATGACTCCCTTGGTCGTCATGGCAGCGCATCCCGCTTCGTATCAGCCAGGGGGCTACTCACGTGACGCCGAGCATTGAAGCAATGGCGACTTGGCAGCAGGCTTGCCTCGCGCTGTGCAGCGAGAAGATCACCTTCCTGGCGATCTTTGAATCCATACGCACCCGCGTAGTCGTAGTGCTCCTTGCGAAGCACCCAAGCTTGATGGATGCGTGTCAGTCCCGCGCTAGCGTCAAGTTGATTGACAAGCAGCTTGGATGGAGAGGCGTCGTTACTCGGGAAAATCACCCGCAGAATGCGGGCAGGTTGAGAGCCTGAAAGCAGCTTTTCCAGACCCTGGGGCGCTTGGATCATGCGAAGTTCCTGTGTTCATCAAGTGTCCCTCCCTGATGTCACACCGGCACGCATTCTAATGTTTCCCTATTGAAACTCGCAACTGCTAGATGACGACGATGACCAAGAAATCCTGAAGACCTACCCTAAGGGGAAGAGCCCAGCCATGCGCCGGGCCAAGCCTGCATCGACCATGAAAACAAGCAAGGTATCAACTTGAAACCAGAACTCATTTCATCAATGACATAAACCTGAATGACCTTAGTCATTCAGGCAAAAGAAAGCTGTCATCAATCAGAATCGCATGGCGTTTGTGACTGCCGTTCGCAAGCCTCGACGGCTGTCCGCCTTGTCACCTGCCCGAGCAGACAAGAAAAAACCGGCCCAAGTGGGCCGGTCAGTTGAAGCGATGCGACCCCAGGCCGCATGTCCTCATCAAACGAATGCATCCGTGACGATATGCTCCCCCAGCATGAACGCATCAGCCACATGCCGCAGCGGTGCGACGTCCACATCGGACTCCCGGTTGCGGATAAGTTTGCAGAAATATTCATACAGCGAGGGATACTCGCCCTCCACAGGCAGTTCGCACGGCACTTCATTGATCAACAGTTCATGTCCGCCCTTTCA
>NZ_BADI01000635.1:0-1586 GCF_000333555.1 Herbaspirillum sp. B65
GATGGCGGGCTCGAATCCATAGATCTCATGTGCCTCAAGCGGACCTAGTTGGCTCTGGCGCGTTCGAAGAGCGTTTGTCCGTTCTCATCTCCCATGTCAAACTGGGCCGGATTACTGAACGCAAAAAAAGAACGGATTGAAAAATCCAGGTCTTCCTTAGTTTTCCCTTCAATCGATTTTGTAGGGCAGAGATCATATTGAGGCCGCATACAATCGTGACGCTGCGTCCTGTCTTCTCACCACATACATAGAGGGCACCAAATGCAGACCTTGCAATCACGTGGAACGCGTCAATCTCATCCAATCCTGTGTCGGCGAGCCACTCATCAACAAGGTCTTCATACTCATCAGGGTCAACCGTACAGAAGAGACCATCTACATATTCGCACCATCCTTCTTCCTGCCAGTATTTCAATAACTGATCGGGTAGCCTACCGCGCCATTTTTCAAAGCTTGCGACGGGCACCGTTGAGCGCTTGGTAGCCTCACCAAATTTGCTAACAAAATATTCGAAGTCTTCGTCTCTCATCTCATTGCCTTAGTTTGATTCGTTCCAACCTCAGGTGACCTATGCCTGCGCTTGGCTGGATGTTGAGTTGCGCCGGCATGTCTGCATGATCAAGAGTCGAGTAACTTTTCAATATCGATTCCCGAGTATGGCAATTCCGGCTCGGCGAATTGACGGAGAATCGTCAGGTGCACATTAGCATTCACTTTTGCCAGATTCTCGAGGAGAATTTTTCCTCCTAGCACGATGGCGGGCTCGAATCCATAGATTTCGTGCGGATCAAGAGGGCCTAATTTGGCTCTAGCGCGTTCGAAGAGCGGCTGTCCGTTTTCGTCTTTCATGTCAAACCGCGCCGGATCGCTAAAAGCAAAAAACGAGCGGATTGAAAAATCCAAATCTTCCTTAGTTTTTTCCTTCAATTCATTTCGCAGCGCAAAAACCATGTTGACGGCACAGTGAGCTGTAGCACTGCGCCCTGTCTTCTCACCGAACAAATAAAGGTCGCCAAATGCAGACCTTGCAATCACGTGAAACGCGTCAATCTCATCCAGTCCTGTGTCTGCAAGCCACTCATCAACGAGGTCTTCATAGTCATCAGGATCAACTGTGCAAAAGAGACCATTCGCATATTCACACCATCCTTCTTGGTCCCAGTACGTTAGTAACTGATCTGGCAGCTTACCGCGCCATTTTTCAAGGCTTGCGGCCGGCACGCGGGTGCTCTTGGTCGCCTCGCCAAATTTGCTAATAAAATATTTGAATTTTTCGTCTCTCATCTCAATGCCTTAGTTTGATTCGTTCCAAAACGCAGATGACCTACGCCTGCGTTTAGCTGAATGTCGAGTCGTTCTGTCATGGCTACCCGTTTTCAAGAATCGAGCAACTTTTCAATATCGATCCCCGAGAGTGGCAACTCCGGCTCCGCGAATTGACGGAGAATCGTCAGGTGCACATTGGCATTCACTTTCGCCAGATTCTCAAGGAGAAATTTTCCTCCTAGTACGATGGCTGGCTCGAATCCATAGATTCATGCGGTTCAAGCGGGCCTAGTTTGGATCTGGCGCGTTCGAAGAGGGGC
>NZ_BADI01000634.1:0-1159 GCF_000333555.1 Herbaspirillum sp. B65
GTGGACGCGTCAATCTCATCCAATCCTGTGTCGGCAAGCCACTCATCCACAATGTCTTCATATTCATCAGGATCAACCGTACAAAAGAGACCATTCGCATATTCGCACCATCCTTCTTGCTCCCAGTATTTCAGTAACTGATCGGGCAGCTTATCGCGCCATTTTTCAAGGCTTGTGGCGGGCACTGGGAATCGCTTGGTCGCCTCGCCAAATTTGCTAATAAAATATTCGAAGTCTTCGTCTCTCATCTCAATGCCTTAGCTTGATTCGCTCCAACCTCAGGTGACCTATGCCTGCGCTTGGCTGGATGTTGAGTTGCGCCGGCATGTCTGCATGATCAAGAGTCGAGCAACTTTTCAATATCGATTCCCGAGAGTGGCAATTCCGGCTCCGCGAATTGACGGAGAATCGTCAGGTGCACATTGGCATTCACTTTCGCCAGATTCTCGAGGAGAATTTTTCCTCCTAGTACGATAGCGGGCTCGAATCCATAGATTTCATGTGGCTCGAGCGGACCCAGTTTGGATCTGGCACGTTCGAAGAGCGGCTGTCCGTTCTCGTCTTTCATTTCAAACCGATCCGGATCACTGAACGCAAAAAAACAGCGGATCGAAAAATCCAGGTCCGCCCTAGTTTTCTCCTTCAACTCATTTTCTAAAGCAGAGACCATATTGAGGACGCAATCAATCGTGACGCTGCGCCCCGTCTTTTCACCACATACATAAAGGTCGCCAAATGCAGACCTTGCAATCACGTGGAACGCGTCAATCTCATCCAAACCTGTGTCGGCGAGCCACTCATCAACCAGGTCTTCATAGTCATCAGG
The DNA here is from genome assembly GCF_000333555.1 of Herbaspirillum sp. B65. Classification (NCBI taxonomy): domain Bacteria; kingdom Pseudomonadati; phylum Pseudomonadota; class Betaproteobacteria; order Burkholderiales; family Oxalobacteraceae; genus Herbaspirillum; species Herbaspirillum sp. B65. Next base: position 827 of record NZ_BADI01000634.1, read on the forward strand.
ATCAACTGTGCAAAAGAGCCCATTCGCATATTCGCACCATCCTTCTTCCTGCCAGTATTTCAGTAACTGATCGGGTAGCCTATCGCGCCATTTTTCAAGGCTTGCAGCCGGTACCGTCGAGCGTTTGGTAGCCTCGCCAATATTGCTAATAAAATATTTGAATCCTTCGTCTCTCATCTCATTGCGTTAGCTTGATTCGTTCCAAAACGCAGATGACCTATGCCTGTGCGTTTGGCTGAATGTTGAGTTGCGCTGTCATGGCCGTATGCTCAAAAATCGAGCAACTTTTCGATATCGATCCCCGAGAGTGGCAATTCCGGCTCCGCGAATGAC
>NZ_BADI01000633.1:0-179 GCF_000333555.1 Herbaspirillum sp. B65
GGGGTCGGTCGGCAAGGGCAAAGCCGTAGGCGCAGTATCAAGCGACATTGCTGGCCTCCATCCGCTGTGCGACGCGCAGTGTCTTCCTGTCTCCCAACAGGAAGTGTGACAGGGCGGGAATCAGGGTCAGGGCACCGACCATATTCCACAAGAACATGAACGTGAGCAGGATGCCCATA
>NZ_BADI01000632.1:0-3167 GCF_000333555.1 Herbaspirillum sp. B65
GTTCGTGACCCTGCGCAAGGCTTCCGGCCACCCGGCGAGAGGCTGCGCCAGCGCTTGGCGAACATCGGCAGGAACTGCGGCGAGAAGCGCAGGAACTGCATGGTCGGATCGACCTTGGCGCGGCCACTGATGGCCAGTGCATAGGAGCCATCGCTGCGCCGCGTGATGGCCACGCCGGAAGTGTAGAGCGCACCCGGCAGCTCTTGCGGCAGCGCGGCCACGCTCATGATCGATTGCCGCACCGAGGCCTGCGGGAAGCGGATGCCCAACTGGTGGCAGAAAGATGAAGCCCAGGCACCACCGGCCATGATGGCGATCTTGGTCTTGATGACACCGGCTTCGGTGATCACGCCCGAGACCCGTCCACCTGCGGTTTCGATGCCGCGGGCGGCGCATTGCTGGATCACGTGACCGCCCAGCTTCATGATGGCGCGCGCCACGGCGGGGGCGGCCTTGACCGGATCGGCGGTGCCATCGGTGGGCGAGAACACCCCACCCTTCCATTGGCGGCCAGTAGCATGGCCGCGTTCGGCGGCTTGCTTGCTGTCGAGCATGTAGGTGGTCACGCCCGCAGTCTTGGCGAACTCGCCCCAGTTGGCCCAGCGGTTGATTTCTTCATCGTCGTTGGACAGGTAGAGCAGGCCGCAACGGTTGAAACCCGTGTCCTCGCCGGTCTCTGCCGAGAATTGTTCCCACAGGTCGATACTCTTGGTGGCCATCGGCAGTTCGCGTGCATCGCGGTTCTGCTGGCGGCACCAGCCCCAGTTGCGGCTGGATTGTTCGGCGCCGATGCGGCCCTTTTCGACCACCACCACCGATACCCCGCGCTTGGCGAGGTAGTAGGCGGTGAAGATGCCGATGATGCCACCACCGATGACGACCACGTCGGCCGAGGCGGGCGGTGTGGTCGGGGTCTGGACGTGTACGAGCGGAGGCGACATCTTACTTTCCTTCCCCGGCCGGCACGGTCTGCGTGACGTAGAACTTGGCCACGCGTTGGCTGCTCTCCCAGCCCACAGCCGCACCCTGCGGCACGAACACGGCATCGCCCTGCTCCACCGCGACCACGCTGCCATCGGGCTCGGCCAAGCGCACGCCACCGTCGAGCAGGTGCATGAATTCATTGACCGGATGAGCACGCACGATGCGGTGGTAAGGGGTGGAATCCCAGGTGCCGATCTTGCAGTGGATGGAGCTTTCGTCGACCACGTTGTCGCTGCGGCAGGTGGGGACCTCGCCCAGCAGGATTTCCTTGGGCAGGGAATTGGCCGAGGGCTTGAAATTGGCCTCGGCCACCAGCGGGAAGACACCCGGCTGCACCGGCTGCGGGCAGTCGGCGGCGCAGAACACGGCCAGGGTGGGGACGGCGGCCGAGATGCGCACGGCCGCACCGGTGGCGATGACCACACCGCTGTCGGGCTTGACGACCAGGGGCGCGGCGCCTTGGGTCTCGATGGTCAGCTCGCCCTGCACCACCACCAGGGTTTCCTGGTGCGGGAAGCGGGCGATGTCGAGGCTGCCTTGCAGACGCAGGCGTCCGGCACTCATGCCGCCACGACCTTGCCAGGCGATCTCGCGCGATGCACCCAGGGGATCGGCCGCGCTCAGTGCGGCGGCATGGAATGGGGTAGACAAGGGGGCGCCAGAGGCACGGTACAACACCAACGCTGCAGTCATTTCTTCTCCTGGTAGGTCAGGCCCACGCGGGCCTGTTCACATTTCTGGCAAATTGCCGGCTGGCGTACTAGGCCGGCAAGGACTCTGTCTTTATACGATACGCACCTAAAGCTGCGGTTAATGCCCTGCAAATCCTGCATTAAACACGGCTTAATGCATCGGCCACGCTGCACGCCGCAGGCAAGCAGCTTGCCTCGCCACCACATGGGGGATTCAGACGGTGATGCCCTCCACCGGCACCAGCGGCGTCTGCGACTGTTGCAGGTCGGCGTCCGAACGATGGCACAGGATCTCGCCGCCATGTTCCATGTTGCGGCGGCGTGGCGGCACCATGTTGCACACGCCATCAATGCGCTGCGAACAGCGCGGCAGGAAGGCGCAGATCTCCGGCGACGGGTCGACCGCACCGATGGGCGGCAGCTTGTGCTGGCCGGCACCGGCCACCTGCTCCAGCCAGCCTTGCTGCATGGCCGGGACCGACGACAGCAGCAGGTGCGAATACGGGTGGTAAGGCGGCGCCATCATGGCTTCACGCGGACGGTTGGCGACCATGCGGCCGGCATAGAGCACCACGATGTCGTCGCAGATGGCACGCACGGTGCTGATGTCGTGGCTGATGAACATGTAGGACACCTGCAACTCGCGCCGCAGTTCGGCCAGCAGTTCCAGGATGGCGGCAGCCACCACGGTATCCAGGGCCGAGGTCACTTCGTCGCACAGGATCAGGTCGGGCTTGGCCGCCAGCGCCCGCGCCAGGTTCACGCGCTGCTTCTGGCCGCCCGAGAGTTCGGCCGGCAGGCGGTCGAGCACGCTGGAGGGCAGCTTGACCAGGTCCAGCAGTTCGGCCGTGCGACGGCGCATGGCCTCGCCTTTCAAGCCGTGATAGAAGGACAGCGGACGGTTCAGGATGCGGCCGATGGTGTGCGCCGGATTGAGGGCGGTATCGGCATTCTGGAACACGATCTGCACGCGGCGGAATTGCTCGCGGGTACGCCCTTCCAGGGTCGGTGACAGGTTCTGGCCATCGAGCTGGATGCTGCCGCGTGCCGGGGCGATCATGCCGGCCACCGCACGGGCCAGGGTGGTCTTGCCGGAGCCGGACTCACCGATGATGCCCACGGTGCTGCCGCGCTGGATGGTGAGGTTGATGTCGTCCAGGATACGCACACTGGGCAGGCCCAGGCGATCCGGCGCACCATAACCGGCCACCAGGCCGCTGATGCGCAGCAGCGGTGCCTTGGCTTCGGCCGGCACCGTGTCGGGCAGGATCTCGCGCAGTTGCACCACGCGCGCAGCCGGCGAGGCGGCGGCGATCAGGCTTTGGGTATAACTGTCGGCGGGTGCGTGCAGCACCTGCTCGGTGGCGCCGATCTCGCGCACGGCGCCATCGCGCAGCACGATGATGCGGTCGGCCATCTGCGCCACCACCGCCAGGTCGTGCGAGACATAGACAGCAGTGGTGCCCAGTTTCTTGACCACGTTCTTGAAGG
>NZ_BADI01000631.1:0-9004 GCF_000333555.1 Herbaspirillum sp. B65
GCAGCAGGGCCTGGATCAAGTCATTGATCAGGTGCGCGCGCCGCAGCCCCAAGAGGATGCTCATCACCAGCGGCTGGGCCGCGATGGTGGCGGCGGAAGAAGCTGGGCGGGCGTCGGCACTTGCGGCGACGGACGCGGTGGAGTCGGTAGCACTGGTCATGGTGTGGGTGATCGCAAACAGAATGGAGGAGGCAAGCGTATCATTGGCATCTATTGATGCTGATGCCAATTATTAGCGATTAAATGCCATGCGTGTCCAACTCACCTCCGTTTGCCCCAGCGCCGAAGTGGATGCCTTCCAGCATCTGAGCAGTGCCGTGGTGGCCTTTGCGCGTGAGCTGGCCTATCGCGACCTGCTGCGGGCGCACTCGCATCGGCGTGGTCAGTTGCTCTATGCGGTGGAAGGCGTGATGCAGGTGCGCACCCCGCAAGGGGTGTGGATGGTGCCGCCGCAGCGGGCGCTGTGGGTGCCGCCCCAGGTGGAGCATGAGATTCGCATGTTGAGCAAGGTCAGTATGCGCACGCTGTACATTGGCGAAGTGGAGGGGCAGGTGATCGGTGCGCAATGTCGTCTGCTGGAAGTGTCGGTGCTGCTGCGCGAGCTGATCCTGGCCTTGCTGGCCGAGCCGCGCGACTATGCTCCACACAGCCGTGCCGGTCATGTGGCCGAATTGATCCTCTCCGAGCTGGCGCGGGCACCCGCCATTCCGGTGGCCATCCCCTGGCCCCGTGACCGTCGCCTGCAAGCCATCTGCGAAGCCATCCTGGCCGATCCCGGCCGTCAGTTTTCATTGGCCGACTGGGCCGGGCTGGGCGGGGCCAGCGTGCGCACGGTAATCCGTCTCTTTCCCAGGGAGACCGGTTTGCAGTTTCGCCACTGGGTGCAGCAGGTGCATCTGAGTGAAGCGCTGGTGCGGCTGGCCCGTGGCGATGCGGTCGGGGTGGTGGCGCAGGCCTTGGGCTATCGCAGCCAGAGCGCGTTTTCCAGCATGTTCCGCAAGGCCTTGCGCAGCACGCCCAACCATTACCTGCCACGGCAGGAAAAGCGCCGCATCACCCTGGCTACGCAATAGGGGATGACCGGCCAGGGCGATTGCGGGCACACTAGCGCACTTCCCTGTTCGTTTTCTGGAGTCTGCATGGTTCAACCTATCCGCCTGCCTGCCATCACCCGCGAGGCGATGCGTCCTGACCAGCGTGCGATGCTCGACGCCATCCTGGCCGGCCCGCGCAAGAATCTCAACGGTCCCTTCGTGGCTTGGATCCACAGTCCGCCGCTGGGCGAACTGGCGCAACGTCTAGGTGCCTTCTGCCGCTATGACACCGGCTTGCCGCTACGCTTGTCGGAACTGGCCATCCTGACCACGGCGGCGTGCTGGCAATCGCAGGCGGAGTGGTTCATCCACTTGCCCATCGCCCTCGAGGCAGGTATCGACCCGGCCGTGGCCGAGCAGATCCGCCTGGGCCAGAGCCCGCATTTCGTTGCCGCCGATGAAGCGCTGGTCTGGCGCTTTGCCAGCGAGCTGTATCGTGACAAACGCGTCTCCGAGACCACCTATGCGCAGGCCTGCGAGATGTTCGGCCTGCAGGTGGTGGTGAACCTGGTGGGTCTGCTCGGTTATTACGCGCTGGTGGCCATGACCTTGAACACCTTCGCCATGCGCGCCGAAGGGCAGGGCGAGGATCAACTGCCCTTTGCGGAGCCGCCGTCAGCGTCTGCCTGATCGGGCGATACGCCACGTCCTGCCTGGGAAGATGCTGATTTGCAAGTGTAAAGATTGACCATCTTTTACCGTAACCAAGTCATGAGAACTCCGAACCAGGAGAGCGAACATGACGATGGAAACCGATCTGACCATCATGGCCCGCGAGGCCCTCACGCAACTGGCCTCGCAATATCCTCCTCGCGGTGACAGTACGCCGGCCCCCGTGCCGGCGTCCCTGCCGGCCGTTGAACTGCCCTTGCCGGAAGAAGGCGTGACACTGTCGCTATCGGCGCAAGGCAAGCTCATGGCCGCGCTGGCCAGTGCCGTCGACAATGTCACCACGGCTGCGGTCGATTCCACCGAAGCGGTCCAAGTCCTGCCCGAAACCGTTGGTGGCGCTGCGCGGCCGATCACGCGCAATACGCTTTTTGCGATCGAAGCCCAATTGGTGGCCGCGCGTCGTGGCGCCGATGCGATCGCTTTTGCCGATGCGCAACTGCCGCCGTCGGAGGATCCTCAGCGCCTGGCGCAGGCACGTCAGGCCACCGACTCCTTGTATGGCCGCGCCGCCAATCCATTCACGGGTTTGTCGCGCGCCGAGCTGTCGGCCATCGTCTATGACGATAGTGGCGCCTACACCGTCAACGAACGCTATGCCGCCGCCAACCAGCGTACCGAGCTGGACCAGAAATTCTGGGCGCCGGTATTCCAGCGTGCCCTCGACAGTGGCGACTGGAAGCCGGTCATCACGGCGGCCTTGGTGTTCTACACCGGTCTGTCGATGCTGGAGCAGACCGCCTATCCTTCCAACTATGCGCAATTGCTGCAGCAATACCTGGACCTCTACCAGTGGCAGCCGCAATCGCCTTTGCCGCCGCAGCAGCAGGCCGACCTGGCGCGCATGTTGGAAACCCTGGTCTTGCCGCTAGGGCCGATGGCGCTGGCCGGTGGCGTCATCCGCGGCCTGGTCTTGCCACGCCTGGGGCCGTCGCTGGCCGAACTGATCGCGGCCGCGCCGCGCCTGGCCGACCTGGTACAGGTCAACAACATCGCCCACAACGTGCAGGACAGTGCCTATCTGGTGTTGCTGCAACGGGTGTTCGGTCTCTCGCGGCGGGAGGAGGAGCCGGCCCCCTTGCGCCGCGCCGGAGCGGGGGCGCTCAATCGCGATTTCCTGGCCTACGACGACCGGCGTCTGCTGGCCGAGGCCTATGCTTACGCGCAGGCCCATGAGATGGCATTGGAAGAAGTGGATGCCCTGGCCCATGACCTGGCCGCTTATCGTCGTGCGCGTGCCGGTGCGGCCAATGGCCGGGCGGCTGGCGCGGCGCTGTCGGCAGGGGCCGATGCGGCCGCCAGTGCATCCTCGCCAACGGCGCGCATGAGCAACGCCGACGCGATCATCGCCCAGCGCCTGCTGAGCAGTCGTGCCGCCAGCATGACGCAGTTCGATCATGGTTTTTTGGCCTGGCTGCTTGATCCGGCCGGTGGCGGCTGGCGCGATGGCGGACTGAGCGGTCACCGGGTCAGTTTCAACGCTCTGGAAAAACTGCTGGCCGGTCTGGCCGGCGTGGACCTCGGTGAAGCGGTCGGCGAGGGTAGGGCGCTGGAAGCGTCCTACCGCATGGCGCTGGAACGCATCGCCCTGCAGGATCTGCCGGCCCTGCGTCAGCAGGCGCAAGCTGCCGCCGGCGATGGTGCACGCACGCTCACGCTGGCGGCGCAGATGGCGGCACTGGCGCGCAGTGATGCGGCTGATACCGCCTTCATGAACAATGCCCTCATGCTGCTGCGCATGTATCGCATGTCGCTGACCATGAGCCCGGCCGAGCAACGCACCCTGGCCGAACTGGTCTATTGCGCCATGAAGAAGCGTCGCGTGCGCCCGCGTCGGGGCAAGCTCTTCCTGGGTTGGGCCGAGCGCAGTCCGCTGATGCCGTCGCTGCGGGGTTGAGCGAGGGCCGCGCAGACAGGCTCACACGGTCGGCCAGGCGCGCTGCAGGAGGGCTTGCTGCGCCGCCAGGCTGGTGGCCGCCAGCGTGCCGTAGACGCGTCCACCATCGCGATCGCAACGACTGGCCAGGAACGCCTCGGCAGATTCGCCAGGGGCATGACGCAGCATGAGCATCATCTGCAGGGCCAGCACCAGTTGCTGGACCAATCGGCGAGCGCCGGCCTGACGTTGTTCTTCCGGTGCCGCCAGCCATTGTTTCAGATCGCGTACACGCTGTGCCAGTGCCGGGTGCACAGCGGCTGCATCGTCCAGCGCCATCAGCAGCAGCGCGAAGCCTTCGGCCTCGCGCTCGATGGCGCGCAATACATCCAGGCACATCACATTGCCGGAACCTTCCCAGATCGAATTGACGGGCGCTTCACGATAGAGCCGTGCCATCGGCCCGTTCTCGACGTAGCCGTTGCCGCCCCAGACTTCCATGCATTCCCCGGTGAATTCCAATGCGCGCTTGCAGATCCAGAACTTGGCGGCGGGCGTGACGATACGCTTCCAGGCGCGTTGCAGCGGATCGTCCGGGGCATCGAAGGCATGGGCCAGGCGCAGCATCAGCATGGTGGCGGCCTCGCTCTCCAGGGCCAGGTCGGCCAGCACGGCGCGCATGAGGGGCTGCTCGGCCAGCAAGCGGCCGAAGGCGCTGCGATGACGTGCATGGTGGATCGCCTGCACCAGCGATTGCCGCATCAGGGCGGCGCTGCCGATGATGCAATCCAGACGGGTATGGTTGGCCATCTCGATGATGGTGGGGATGCCGCGCCCGTCCTCGCCCACCATGATGCCCAGGGCTTCTTCGAACTCCACCTCGCTGCTGCTGTTGGAGCGGTTGCCAAGCTTGTCCTTGAGGCGCTGGATCAGTACCGGATTGCGCTTGCCATCGGGCAGCCAGCGCGGCACGAAGAAACAGGACAGGCCGTTTTCGGTGCGTGCCAGCATCAGGTGCGCATCGCACATCGGTGCCGAGAAAAACCATTTGTGGCCGGTCAGCAGGTAGGCCGCACCGCGACCCTGCTGGAGCGCATCGGCCGGCATGGCGACGGAGGCATTGCTGCGCACATCCGAGCCGCCCTGTTTTTCGGTCATGCCCATGCCGATCAGGATGGAGCGCTTGTGCATCATCGGCAGGTCACGCCCGTCGTGCTCGCGCGAGAACAGGCGCGTGCGCAATTGCGCGAACAGCGCCGCTTCCTGCTGTAGTACCGGGATGGCGGCAAAGGTCATGGTGGTCGGGCAGAGCGACCCGGCCTCGACCTGGGCATGGAGGAAGTAACCCGCCGCCCGTGCCGCGTGAGCACCATCGCCGGGTTGCATCCACGGCAGCGCGTGCAGGCCGGCGCGCCGCAGTTGTTCCAGCAGCGTATGCCAGGCCGGGTGGAAATCGACCACGTCGATGCGATGGCCAGTGCGGTCATGGGTACGCAGTACCGGACTGTGCTGGTTGGCCAGCGCGGCCAGCTCACTCATCTCGGCCGTGCCAAGCGCCTCGCCCTGGCTGGCCAGGGTGCAGTCGTGCCAGTGTGCGCCTTCGCGCTGTACGGCTTCGACCAGGGCCGCATCGTTGCGGTAGAGGTTGTAGTCGCACAGGTCAGGGGCCTGGTTGCTGATGTCGTGGGTATGCATGTGGTCTCCGGGGGAGCCGCGCAAGCCTTGTTATTGTGCTGGATCGTTTGGTCGTGGTGCGCGCCTGAAAGGCTTTAGTGTGCGCGTATTTGGTGGGCTTGTGAACCGTAGGAGCACAGGAGCTGAGGGGGGATAACCAATTTTCCCTTCCTGTGCGCCGTTTAATAGGCCATATAATACTCAGCTTTGCCCTGAGCATTCATGCTTGCCAGCCCTCACAAGACACCTGCAGGTACCACTCCTCGCCCTCCAAGCCATGCTCCCTACCGCCGCGACATTGACGGCCTGCGGGCCATCGCCGTGCTCTGCGTGGTGGTGTTCCATGCCTTCCCGGAATGCCTGCCAGGGGGATTCGTCGGGGTGGACATCTTCTTCGTCATTTCCGGCTTCCTGATCAGCGGCATCCTGTTCGACGCGCTGCAGCGAGGGCACTTCAGCATCATCGACTTCTACATCCGGCGTGTCAGGCGCATCTTCCCCGCGCTGTTGCTGGTGATGCTGGTGTGCCTGCTGGCGGGTTGGTTCATCCTGCTGCCGCAAGAATATCGACAACTGGGCAAGCACATCCTCGGTGGCGCCGGCTTCGTCTCCAACATCGTGCTGTGGAGCGAGGCCGGTTATTTCGACACCTCGGCCGAGACCAAGCCCCTGCTCCATCTATGGTCGCTCGGGGTGGAAGAACAGTTCTACCTGTTCTGGCCCTTGCTGCTGTGGGCCGCCTGGAAACGCCGACGCACGATGCTGGCGACCCTGTTGACGGTCATGCTGCTGTCCTTTGGTTGGAATGTCGTGTCGGTCCACCAGGATGCCGTGGCCGCTTTCTACCTGCCGATGTCGCGTTTCTGGGAATTGGGGGCGGGGGCCTTGCTGGCCTACTGGCGGGGCAGGAGCGCGCCTGTCCAAGGCAGCGTGGCCAACTGGTTCTCGGCCATCGGGCTCTTGCTCATCATCTTCGCCATTGCCGTCATCACCAAGCAAGACCTCTTCCCTGGCTGGTGGGCTGCGCTACCGGTGGCAGGCGCCTTCCTGTTGCTGGCGGCCGGGCCACAGGCCAGCGTCAATCGCACCCTGCTGTCGCACCGGACCATGGTGTGGTTGGGCCTGATCAGCTATCCGTTATACCTGTGGCATTGGCCGCTGCTGGCCTTCGCGCGCTTGCTGGCAGGGGATACGCCACCGGTCGATGTGCGTCTGGGGGTGGTCGTGCTGGCCATGGTGCTGGCCTGGTTCACCTATCGACTGCTGGAAGTCCCGGTGCGCCTGCGCGCCTCCGGTCGCAAAGTGGCGGTGACGCTGGTGCTGTTGATGCTCTTGATGGCTGCGCTGGGCTGGTTTGTCGTCAAACGCAACGGCATGGAATTCCGCAAGATGGGGGCCTTGACAATGTTGTTCAACGACCAGGTCAGGCAAACAGCGGCGCTGAACCACTTCGAATTGCCGCATCCCTCTTGCGCCTCCTTGATGGGGAAAGAACATTTCCGCGACTGGTGTACCGCGCCCGTGAGCTCGGCGCCACCACAAGTGCTGCTCATCGGGGATAGCTATTCAGGGGCCTATGCGCCCATGCTGGCGCGGTTGTATGAAACCAGCCCGCAGCCGCAACTGGTATTCCGGCAATTTGCCCGCGGCGGTTGTGCTTCCTTGCTCAATTACAGCAGCGGCTACTGCCTGGAGATTGCCGAACGGCTGGCCCAGTATGCGCGCGACACTCCCTCGATCCAGACCGTGGTCCTGGCCGCCAACTGGCCGGGCCAGTTCGCCGCCGATCAGAGCGGTATTCTGAGGGCACTGGAACAGACCATTTTGTATTACCGCCAACTGGGCAAGCGCGTGGTCGTGCTGCTGTCGCCGCCCAACGGCGCCAATCCGAAATCCTGCGTGCTGCGTGGCGTCCACCTGTCCGATGCCGACTTCTGCAATTTGCCCCTGGCCAAGGCCGAACAGATGGACGACCACTACCGCGAGCAATTGCTGCCGCTGCTGCAAAGGCTGCAGGTGCCGGTATTCGATCCCTTCCCCACGCTGTGTGATCAGCATGGCTGCAAGGTCATCGATGGGCTCCGCATTCTCTATTTCGATCCCGGTCACCTGAGCCAATACGGTGCGCAGTTCCTGGCCGATCATGCCGGGCAGGCATTGCGCCGACTGCTGCTGGGGATGCCAGCAAGCTGAAACGGTCTTTCACCACACCCGATGCTTTAAATGATTTGGCTATATCCTTATAAGCATCTTGTTAGGTCGCACTGCCGACACATGCGCAGCAGTCATATTAGAATGGCCATTTCGACCAAAGATCGCCCCGTGCCCATGCACGGCTGCGCAAGAAAGCCAAGCAGATGTCTTATCCGACCATCGAATCGACCATCGGCAATACCCCGCTGATCCAGTTGCCGCGCATCGGCGGCGACGAAGCCAGGCGCCGCAACAACCTCATCCTGGGCAAGCTCGAAGGCAATAACCCGGCCGGGTCCGTCAAGGACCGCGCCGCCTATTCCATGATCACCCGCGCCGAAGCGCGCGGCCAGATCAAGCCAGGTGATACCCTGATCGAAGCCACCAGCGGCAATACCGGTATCGCCCTGGCGATGGTGGCGGCCATGCGCGGCTACAAGATGGTCTTGCTGATGCCCGAGAACCTGTCCGAAGAGCGCCGCCAGAGCATGGCAGCGTATGGCGCCAAGATTGTGTTGACGCCCAAGAGCGGTGGCATGGAATACGCGCGCGACCTGGCCGAGCAGATGCAGAAGAATGGCGAAGGCCTGATCCTGGACCAGTTCGCCAACCCCGACAATCCGCTGGCTCACTACGAGACCACTGGTCCCGAGATCTGGCGCGATACCAAGGGCAGCATCACTCACTTCGTCAGTGCCATGGGCACCACCGGTACCATCATGGGGGTGGCGCAATACCTGAAGGAAAAGAATGCGCAAGTGCAGATCGTCGGTGCGCAACCGGAAGAGGGTTCTTCCATTCCTGGCATCCGCAAATGGCCCGAGGCCTACCTGCCCAAGATCTTTGACCGCTCGCGTGTGGACCAGATCGAGTCGGTCAGCCAGGCCGACGCCGAGAACATGGCGCGCAAGTTGGCAGTGACCGAAGGGCTGTTCTGCGGCATCTCGGCCGCAGGCGCCTGTGAAGTGGCGGTGCGGCTGTCTGCCAATGGAGACAGGAATTCTACCGTCATGAAAATCATCGTCGCCATCGCCTTCGTCCTGATCCTGGCCAGCCTGGCTTCGGCATTGATCTTCCTGATGCGCGACAAGGGCAAGAGCAACCGCACCGTGCAGGCGCTGACCTTGCGGGTCGGCTTCTCGGTGGCGCTATTCCTGTTCATCCTCCTGAGCTACAAGCTGGGCTGGATACAGCCGACCGGTATCCGCTGAGGTCAGCGCCCTCCGTTAAGCGCCACCCGCTCCAAGAAAAAGCCGCATCGAAGTGCGGCTTTGTTTTTTCCCGGAGACGGCCTGCACTTACAGCCAGTACACCACCACATACAGGCCCAGCCACACCACGTCCACGAAGTGCCAGTACCAGGCCGCGCCTTCGAAAGCAAAGTGATGGGTGGGCGTGAAGTGCCCGCGCAGCAAACGATACAGCACCACCGAGAGCATGATCGCGCCCATGGTGACGTGGAAACCGTGGAAGCCCGTCAGCATGAAGAAGGTGAACC
>NZ_BADI01000630.1:0-9122 GCF_000333555.1 Herbaspirillum sp. B65
GACTATCCATCACCCTGTCATTAGGCAGCTCAACGCTGCATCCCCTGGCCCCCGCGCCCATCGTATGAGCATCGACAGCCCTTGCACGCAATCGGCATGACCTTGCCAGCTTCTGCCGGCTTGCCACTATGACATGTTGTATAACGATGTGCCATGTCATGATGACAAGCCGCAGCCAGTCACCCAGGCGACTGGCTTACGCAGAAATTACGTGAATGCCCCCACTACGTGATACGCGAGATGCCGATATGCCATCCCGGGTCCTGCTGCGCTTTTCCGCGTCTGTCCGGCTTCCCGTACTGTTCTGCGCTGTTTTGCAGGGGTTTGCCGCGCGCGCTCTTCGTTTGTTTTGTAGCAACCTTACCGCAAGCCAAGAGCTTTGTCATTAAGCAGGCTACTTGCTCGCAACGCCACAGTGAGATTTTCATGTCAGGGCGTGATATTTCACTTGTTTTGGCATCAAGATGAAGGGGCAAGTTGCACTTGATATGTGTTTTCGTTTGCAATGCGATAATACGGCCCAGCCGATGAATTCAGCCGATCATTCGTTCTACTGAATTTTCCTGAAAGAGCAAGACGTTTTACTTCACCCCATCAAGCAAAGGACCCATCCCTATGAAGACAAGAGCAGCGGTAGCATGGCAGGCAGGCAAGCCCTTGACCATCGAGGAAGTCGAACTCGGCGGCCCCAAGGCTGGCGAAGTCCTGGTCGAGATCAAGGCCACCGGCATCTGCCACACCGACTATTACACGCTCTCGGGTGCCGATCCAGAAGGTATCTTCCCGGCCATCCTCGGCCACGAAGGCGCGGGCGTGGTGGTCGACGTCGGCCCGGGCGTGAAGTCGCTGAAAAAGGATGACCACGTCATCCCGCTCTACACCCCCGAATGCCGCGAGTGCAAGTTCTGTCTCTCGCAAAAGACCAACCTGTGCCAGGCCATCCGCGCCACCCAAGGCCGCGGCCTGATGCCCGACGCCACCAGCCGCTTCTCGCTGGACGGCAAGCCCCTGTTCCACTACATGGGCACCTCGACCTTCTCCAACTACATTGTCGTGCCCGAGATCGCCCTGGCCAAGATCCGCTCCGACGCCCCCTTCGACAAGGTCTGCTACATCGGCTGTGGCGTGACCACCGGCGTGGGTGCGGTGCTGTTCACCGCCAAGGTAGAAGCGGGCGCCAACGTGGTGGTGTTCGGCCTGGGCGGCATCGGCTTGAACGTCATCCAGGCGGCCAAGATGGTGGGTGCCAACAAGATCATCGGTGTCGACCTGAACCCGGCCCGTGAATCCATGGCCCGCAAGTTCGGCATGACCGACTTCATCAATCCCAAGGACGTACCCAACGTGGTCGATGCCATCATCGGCATGACCGATGGCGGCGCCGACTACAGCTTCGAGTGCATCGGCAACACCACCACCATGCGCCAGGCGCTGGAGTGCTGCCACAAGGGCTGGGGCCAGTCCATCATCATCGGCGTGGCGGCCGCCGGTCAGGAAATCTCGACTCGCCCGTTCCAACTGGTGACCGGCCGCGTCTGGAAGGGCTCGGCCTTCGGCGGCGCGCGTGGTCGCACCGACGTGCCCAAGATCGTTGACTGGTACATGGAAGGCAAGCTCAACATCGATGACTTGATCACCCACAAGCTGCCGCTGGAGCGCATCAATGAAGGGTTCGATCTGATGAAGAGCGGCGAGTCGATCCGCTCCGTGGTCGAGTTCTGAGGAGAGCGCGATGCTGGAGACTCTCTCCGAGCACGGCTGTTTTGGCGGCGTGCAGGGCTTCTATCGCCATGCCGCGCCGGCCATCGGCCTGGACATGCGCTTTTCGGTGTTCGTCCCCCCGCAGGGCAAGCAGGGCGGCCAGTTGCCGGTACTGTTCTTTCTGGCCGGACTGACCTGCACCGAAGAAACTTTCATGATCAAGGCCGGCGCCCAGCGCGTAGCGGCCGAGCTGGGCCTGATCCTGGTGGCCAGCGACACCAGCCCGCGCGGCGCCGGCATTGCCGGGGAAAGTGAGAGCTGGGACTTCGGCGTGGGCGCCGGTTTCTACCTTGACGCCACCCAGGCGCCGTGGAGCCAGCACTACCGCATGGAAAGTTATGTGGTGCAGGACTTGCGCCGAGCCGTGCTGGAGCACTTCCCGGCCGATCCCCAGCGCATGGGCATTTTCGGTCACTCGATGGGGGGCCATGGTGCGCTCACGCTGGCCTTGCGCCATCGCGAGCTATACCGCTCGGTGTCGGCCTTTGCCCCGATTGTCGCGCCGCGCCACTGCCCTTGGGGCCAGAAGGCCTTAGGCCATTATCTCGGCCCGGACCAGGAAAGCTGGAAGGAGCACGATGCCAGCGAATTGATGCGCAAGCTGTACGCACCTTACCCGCAGGGCATCCTGATCGACCAGGGACTGGCCGACAAATTTCTGGCCGAGCAATTGCTGCCGGGCCGTTTCGAAGCCGCTTGCAAGGAGGCTTCACAGCCCTTGCGCTTGCGGCGGCATGAGGGGTATGACCACGGGTATTACTTCATCGAGAGTTTTGTGGAGGAGCATTTGCGCTTCCATCATCGCAACCTGATGGAATGAGTTAGCTGATTTGGTATTTGCGGCTGTCATGATGGGGAGGTGATGGAAATCATCTCCCCAATTTTTTATTGCATTGTTCAATGGGCGCGAATTAAACGCGCCGGGGAGCATTGGGTGGCTTCGCTAAATTTGCTAATGAAATATTTAAATTTTTTGTCTCTCATCTCATTGCCTTAGCTTGATTCGTTCCAAAACGCAGATGACCTATGCCTGCGTTTGGCTGAATATTGAGTTGCGCTGTCATGGCCGTATGCTCAAGAATCGAGCAACTTTTCAATATCGATCCCCGAGAGTGGCAATTCCGGCTCCGCGAATTGACGGAGAATCGTCAGGTGCACATTGGCATTCACTTTCGCCAGATTTTCGAGGCGAATTTTTCCTCCCAGTACGATGGCAGGCTCGAATCCATAGATTTCATGAGGCTCAAGCGGGCCGAGTTTGGATCTGGCACGTTCGAAGAGCGGCTGTCCGTTCTCGTCTTCCATATCGAAACGGGCCGAGTCACTAGACACGAAAAAAGAACGGATCGAAGAATCCTGATCTTCCTTATTCTTTATTATCAATTTATTTTTTAAAGCAGAGACCATATTGAGGGCGCATACAATCGTGACGCTACGTCCTGTTTTCTCCCCGGAAACATAGAGGGTTCCAAATGCGGACCTTGCAATCACATGGAAGGCGTCAATCTCATCCAATCCCGTGTCGGCAAGCCACTCGTCAACGAGGTCTTCATAGTCATCAGGGTCAACTGTGCAAAAGAGACCATTCGCATATTCGCACCATCCTTCTTCCTGCCAGTATTTCAGTAACTGATCGGGTAGCCTATCGCGCCATTTTTCAAGGCTTGCAGCGGGCACCGGTGAGCTCTTGGTAGCCTCGCCAATGTTGCTGATAAAATATTCGAAGTCTTCGTCTCTCATCTCATTCCCTTGCCACGGCAAGGCTCCAGTTTGACGTTCATTTTTTGATTTCCTCGACCGTTATCGATCGCATGCTTGGCTTCACGATCCATCTCCTGAACTCGGGTTAGCGGCTTCTGCCCTGAATTCCCGCTTCCGGGCGGCGTGTAAGCTTGGTTCCAGCTTGCTCCAATTGACTTGTTGACGTCAGCGCGGCCGATACTCGTCGTTTTGTGTTGCATCCAACCTCCGGCGACCATGTCTGGCTCATGCAGTGCGGCTAATTTCTCCATCAGTTTTTTTGCCCGAATTCCGGCCTGTGTTTTTGCTTCGGCTGGGTTCATGCCTTGCTTCCGCATGCTATCGGTAATACTGTCTTTCATGTCTTCAAGGACGTCTTTCCGATGGCTTTCTTGCGCAGCGTTGGCCGCCGGATTGCGATTCATTTTCTTAAACGCATCTCTAGCCATCGCATATTCGTTCGCTGTCAAACTATTGATGGCCTCCTCTTGGCGTCTGAGCTGCTCCGCCATTTCTTTCAAAAACGCCTTTTGTTTCCCCTTGCTCAACCGCATGAATTGTTTCTTATCATACGGATGGAAACAAGGTACTTTAAACTGCCGGGCCTTTACGGTGACGTCCTTCTTGGGCTTTTTGGGTGGTTGGGGGCCAGGTGCAGCTTCCTTGGCGACTTTAGCTTCTCGCGCAACTCTTGCGGCTTCCTCTGCTTCCTTGGCGGTCTTGGCAGCTTTGGCAAGTTCTTCTGCCTCATGCGCCCCTTTGCCAACCTTTGCCGCCGTTCCAGCACCCTTTGCCATGCCAACCGCGCGCTTGGCAACCTTGCCTACGGTGGTGACGACTTTGCCACCCGGTATCATGCTCGCCGCAGCAATACCTGCCTCAACGTAGTCGCCCTCGGCGGTATAGAGCGCCGCATCGATTGCGCCGGTGATGACCGACAACCCCGGAACGAAACTGGCCACGCCCAGCACACCATGCACCCAGGGACTGGCTGTTTGCCAAAACGATTTCTCGGCCGCAGTCTCTGCCTTGACGGCTGCATTGGCGCCCCCACCGTGCGGCTCGATGCGCGTGACCGACCTGTCCGCCTGCTCGAGGATGACTCCTTTAGTCGTCATGGCAGCGCACCCCGCATCCGGTCAGCAAAGTGGCAAGCCACATCGCAGAGGCGAGTGGAATCAATCAGGATGGCGGAGTATGAAGCATTGGCACCATGCTCAACTCGCCAGATTCATGTCGCACTCGTCCCCGTGACGCACGACGAATTTCTTCTCCACGCGCACGCTAGCGGAGCTCTTTGTAGGGCGTACCTTTCCCTTGTTGACACCGGATCTCATGCCGCCACCCGTTCCGGCTTCGTTGCCGGTCACGCGTGTGACCAAGCTGTCACCGAACAGAAAGACCGGATCGCCATTGAACCTGACCGATTTGGCTACTTGGACGCTATCGCTCAAGTCGGCAATGACGGGATAGGGCACCGGCACCATGTTCGGTCCCATGGGTGTCTTGCATACGTTGGGTACGAGACTGACGGCTTTGAAGATGCCGTTCTTACGGGCAGCAGTGGGCATACATTGCTCTCAAACGGTGGGTGGTATCGCCGCATTCGGCTGAGTCGCCGGGTGCGCAGACTCGGGGTCTTGGGCGTGTTCGCGCAAGGCGTCGACCTCGGCGCGTGACAACATTCGTGCTTCAAGTACCCTGACGGCGGGCGCGGACGCGACCGTCGCGCGCCAGACGCAAACGACGGTGGGCTTTTTTTCAGGCGCGTTGGGGGTGGGGGCCACATCGACGATGACCGTATCGAGCTTGGCCGCGAGTTCGCCCATGCGGCCGTCTTCAAAGCGGACCAGGACAAATGGCAGATGCCCCGGCAGCGCCAACGACAGCAGCGTGTTGCCCGATGCATCCTGTGCCGTTGCTGCACCAGCAGGGCAGAGGTTGGAGAGGGTGATGGTTTCATCGCCCTCCAGATGAGGGATCACTTGCTGGTCTGCGGGCGCACCGTTCCAGTACGCAAAATTGAAATCGGTCGGTAATTGGGGATGGCGGCTGTCCTGCCACTGCTGGTCGTAAGTACCTGCGAGATTCAAGCGGGGTTGCCAGGCACGTCCAACGATGCCCAAGCCGTCTGGTATGCACGCGTCGCCAAAACGCGCCATGGGCTCATTGGCCGCTTGTATCTGCGGCGCTGGCACACGCGTTATGTTGGTCGCATGAAGATACCAATCCTCTGCGAAGCCGCGGCCAACCGGGTTGTGTTCACACACCGCATGGGCGATGGCTTGCGGCGTATCGCCATCAGTGGCGGGTTCCGGCAGCGGCTTGCGGTTGGGCAGCCGATGCTTTTGGCTTACACGGGCTGCCGCCGGCTCTGTCTCAAGAATCTTGTTCTCGCCACCATAGGCATATTCGTAGCGCAGTGGCAGCGTGGTAATGGGTTGTGGCGCCGTCAGCTTCCATGCAGGAAGCGCAAACAGCGTCAGTGCCCTCAGGAAGGCAGAACGCTTGCGCCATTCGCGTGGCCCCGTGATGCTCAGCGTCTTGGCAAGAATGAGCGGGCCTTGCCTGGCCTGCTCCGTCAAGCGCGCGCACTCTTGCCGCCATTGCGCCATGCGTTCGGGCGAGGCCGGCTGTAATGGGTTCAAACCGTAAGGTTCAGGCGGCAAGTCTGGCTCGACAGCTGCGCCATTGATCGTGATGGCGACATCGAACTGACTGGCAGCGGCTCCCCCCGGCGCGTGCGCGTGGGCAATGATGATGACGTCGGTATGCGGCTTGTACGGCGCCAAGTCGGATTCCTGCCTGACACTGGACCGGTTCACTTCGCCGTAATATTCGTCGGAGGTGACCAGCGGCGTTTGCTCGGGTGCGAGCAAGAGCTGGCCGTCGGGCTGCAACTCAAAGGTGAGTCGCATGACGACGACGTGGAAGCGCTGTTCCCGCTGGTCGAGCGCGTCGAACGCCATCGCCGGATAAGGCGTGAGATTGCGAAATTCCATGTTCGATGCCCGACTAGTTGATATCGACGTCTTTGCCGGATAACTGCATCGGCCCGCTTGCTTCGATGCCGATCTCGGAACCGTTGATGAATATCTTGCCGTCGGCGGTCATGCGCAAACTGGCCTTGCCCACTGAAATGGAAAGCTCTTCTCCGGCCGTGATCGATATCGTCTTGCCGACCTTGGTCATCTGGTTGAAGCCAACCATGGTCGCCATGACGGTGCCCACATTGAGGTTGTAGGCCAGGCCGACGTTTTCCATGCGGCCCATGCCGACGTTCTGCATGTAGGCCATGCCGATGGTTTCCGTCTTCATCCGCGCAACATGGGTAGACCAGTTCTTGCCGATCTGGTCCTTGCGGTTCTTGCCAATCGTCTTGGTACGGTTGCTGCCGATGCTGATGGTTTCGTTGTTGTCGACCGTCTCGGTACGGTTGTTGTGGACGGTGATGGTCTCGTTGTTGTCGACCGTCTCGGTGCGATCGTGCCCGATGTGGGATGTCTCGTCGTGATCGATGCTCTTGCGGCGATCGTGGCCGACCCATTTATCCTCGTCGTGCTCGACCTCGGTCAGTTGGTTCCGTTCGGCGTGCAGCCACAACTGTTCTTGACCCTTCATGTCTTCGAAGCGCAGCGCATTGGCGTTGTGGTAGCCGCCCTTGGGCGTTGAGCGGGTCAGGATGCCGCTCTGGGTCTTGTTCGCAGGCAGTTCCCAGGCCGGCATGTTGGCGGCATTTGGGACCATGCCCGTGATGAGTCCGCGGTCCGGATTGCCATCCAGGAATTGCACGATGACTTCACAACCGATCCGTGGGATGAATGTCGCGCCGAAATTGGAACCTGCCCAGGCAGTGGCCACCCGCAGCCAGGCCGAACTCCTCTCATCGAGCTCACCTTCGCGATCCCAATGAAATTGGACCTTGACCCGTCCATATTCATCGGTGTGGATTTCTTCGCCTTTGGGGCCAACGACGGTCGCCGTTTGCAGACCGTAGATTTTCGGCTCGACACTATTGAAGCCGCGACCAGGACGCCAAGGGATGACCTTGCGGATACATTTGATCTGGTTCTCGTAGTGGGGCGCAGTGCCGTTGTTGACGTGGTAGTTGTTGCTGGCGCTGTGGTGCGCTTCGATGATGAGGAATTCACGCTCTTGCTGGCTGCCGACGTCGAAGTGGCCGGTGAGACGGAACCAGCGGCCCGGTACCACGTTGCGGTTGTTGCCTGCGGCCTGGAAGAACTTGCCCGCATGTTCGAATTCCTCCATGCGTTGTGTGGCAAGATGGTCGCCGTCCTGGCGATCCTTGAATCCATACGCGCCTGTGTATTCGTAGGCCTCCTTGCGCAGGACCAGGCCTTGATTGTTGCGTGTGGGGACGTCGACGGTTTTGGGCCAGGGCGATTTGAAATCGAAGGAAGTCAGGGTCACGCTCGCAGGCACGATGTGCCGCTCACCTGACCATTCATGAATGCCGTCTTCTTCTTGCGAGCCGGCGTGACGCTGGAAGGCAATCTCGACACCGTCAATGGGATCGGCCAGCGTGGAGTCGTCACTCAATATCAGCTTGTGCCCCGTGGCCGTATGCGCGTAGGCATAGTGCCAGCCTGCGGCCTCCCAGCGCCGGCTCAGGTAATTGTGGTCGGACTCGTTGAACTGACACGCCTCGGTCACGGGCAGGTCCTCGCCATGACGGCGGAACTCCCACTCGGGCAAGGCGCTGTAATGCTGGAAAATGCTGCGCGTTTGATCGTACAGACTGACGCCATGGAACAGCATGCAGTTGGTACGCAAGGAAAGATACTTCAGCCATGGACCTAGCCTGGCTTCGTAGAATGCGACATCGCCGTCAGTCCTGACGAATCGGAAGCTGAAGACGTAACCGGTGAAGTAGCGCAGGCTGCCGTCTTGCCGGACGAGCTCCACGCAAAGCAGTTTGCCTTGGAGGTCCTTGAGTTCAAGCGTAGCGTTGTCGGCCAGCAGCTCGACCGTGAACTCGAAGTCGCGTGACAACCCTTCGCTGGCGTCAAGCTTGTTGACGAGCAATGCAGATGGAGGGGCGTCGTTATGCGGGAAAGTCAGCCGCAGAATGCGGGCGTGTTGATAGTCTGAAAGCAGCTTTTCCAGACCCTGGGGCGCTTGGATCATGCGAGGTTCCTGTGTTCATCAAGTTTCCCTCCCTGATGTCACACCGGCATGCATTCTAATGGTTCTCCGTTGGAACTTGCAATTGTATATAACGACGATGTCCTAAAGACCTGGCGGACCTTGAAGACCTGCCCAAAGAGGGGCGTCACCCAGCTATGCGTCGAGCCAAGCCTCAGGTGGCCTAAGCCTGCGCATGGCGGCATGTTTCAAGAGTCGAGCAGCTTTTCGATGTCGATCCCCGAGAGTGGCAATTCCGGCTCGGCGAATTGACGGAGAATCGTCAAGTGCACATTGGTATTCACTTTCGCCAGATTCTCGAGGAGAATTTTTCCTCCTAGCACGATGGCGGGCTCGAATCCATAGATTTCATGCGGTTCAAGCGGGCCCAGTTTGGATCTGGCGCGTTCGAAGAGCAGCTCTCCGTTTTCGTCTTTCATGTCACGCAGGGCCGGCTCACTATCCCAAAGAAAAGC
>NZ_BADI01000629.1:0-3758 GCF_000333555.1 Herbaspirillum sp. B65
GCCTTGCTGCCGGTGTATGCCAATGACATCCTGCATACCGGCGCGGTCGGCCTGGGCCTGCTGCGTTCGGCACCGGCTGCCGGGGCGTTGGCGGTGGCCTTGCTGCTGGCTCGTCGTCCGCTGGCCGGGCGCGTAGGGCGCACCATGTTCATTGCAGTGGGCGTGTTCGGATTGGCTACCATCGTCTTCGGCCTGTCGCGGTCCTTCCCGCTGTCGCTGGCGGCATTGGCGGTGCTGGGCGCGGCCGACATGATCAGCGTGGTGGTGCGGTCCTCGTTCGTACAATTGGAAACGCCGGACGCCATGCGGGGTCGGGTCTCGGCCGTCAACTCGGTCTTCATCGGCACTTCCAATCAATTGGGCGAGTTCGAGTCGGGGCTGACCGCGGCTTGGTTCGGCGCGGTGCCGGCGGTGCTGATCGGCGGTATCGGCACGCTGCTCATCGTGCTGTTGTGGATGCGCCTGTTTCCCGCGCTCTACCAAGTGGATCGATTGGCCGCGCGCCGCTCATGAGAGCAGGGCGATCACGTCAGTGCAGATCGTCTGCGGCCATCTGCAATTGATGCGCCTGGCGCTGGGCTTGCTGCTGCAATAGCATCTGCAGGAACTGCGCATAGGGCACCGGCTTGCTGAAGTAATAGCCCTGGTATTGATCCGAACCGAACTCGCGCAGCGCCTGCCACTGCCGCTGCGTTTCCACACCCTCGGTGATCACCTTCAGGTTCAGCGCATGACTCATGGCGATGATGGCCTGCACGATGGCGCTGCTGTTGGCGTCATCGGGAATGTCGTTGATGAAGGATTTGTCGATCTTCAGCGTATTGACCGGGAAGCGCTTCAGGTAGGCCAGCGAGGAATAGCCGGTACCGAAGTCGTCGATGGAAATGGTGAAGCCTTCTGCACGGATGCCATCCATGATGGCGATGGCGCGGTCGCGGTTGTGCATCACCATGCTCTCGGTGATCTCGAACTCCAGGCAGGCCGGTGGCGTACCATGGCGCTGTACTACGCCCTTGATATCCTGCAGCAGGTGGGCGTCGCCGAACTGGCTGCCGGTCAGGTTGATGGAAATACGCCCGCATTCCAGTTGGTGCTCCAGCAGCAGGCCGATGTCGCGGCAGGCAATGTCCAGCACCACCAGACCGATCTGGTCGATCAGGCGGCTCTCTTCGGCCATCGGGATAAATTCGTTCGGCCCCACCAGCCCGCGCACCGGATGCTGCCAGCGCACCAGCGCCTCGGCACCGACGATCGCGCCGCTGGCCAGATCGACCTTGGGCTGGTAATGCACCACGAACTCGGCGCGCTCGATGGCGCGTCGCAGCTCAGCTTCTAGGGCAATGCGTTCCACCGTGTTGGTGTTGACCTCATCGGAGAAGAAACGATAGTCATCCTTGCCATGGTGCTTGGCGCGATACATGGCGATATCGGCATTCTTGATCAGGGTCTGCGCATTGTCGCCATCGCCGGGATAGGTGGCAATGCCGATACTGGCCGACAGCGTGGCTTCCTGACCATCGATGATGAAGGGCTTGCGCGCCTCGGTGAGCAGCTTTTGCGCAATCTCGCCCAGTTGCAGCGGATCGTCGAAGTCATCCACCAGCACGATGAATTCATCCCCGCCCACGCGCGCCAGGATATCCAGTTCGCGCAGGCTATGGCGAAAGCGCTGAGCGATTTCCTGCAGCACCGCCTCGCCAGCCTGATGGCCGAAGGTATCGTTGATGTTCTTGAAGCGGTCCAGATCCATCAACAGCACCGCCACCAGGCCATTGCGGTGCTCGGCATGGGTAATGGCATTGGAGACGTGCTGGGTGCACAGGAAGCGGTTGGGCAGGCCGGTCAGCTCATCGTAGTGCGCCAGGTGGCGGATGCGCTCATCGGCGCGGCGACTCTCGATGGCCACGCTGGCCAGGTCGGCGGCGATGTTGGCCAGTTGCAGGTACTCATTGCTGGGTGCCTGGTTTTCCTTGAGCAGGGCGGCGAACACACCCAACAATTGGCCCTCCTTGCCCATGATGGGCCAGGCCCCGCAGGAGGGATAGATCTCCACATCGATCAATACCCGCAAATGCTCGGTCACCGGATCGCGGGCGATATCGGTGACGATGCAGGGCCCGCGCCGCAAGGCCGCTTCGGCGGCCACCCCGCAACCGTGGCGGATCGGCATTCCCTGCAAGGCGCGCAGCAGGCGGGGCGGGTAGCGTCGGCTCAATACCGAGGTGAAGTGCGAGGCTTGTTCATTGACCAGCATCACGCTGGAGGCGCCGTAGGGAATCTGGGTATCGGCGAAGCCGACGATTTCGTTGAGGATGGTATCGAGATCCTCATCGGCCATGACCATGTGCAGCACCCGGTTCTGTTCGCTTTGCAGCAGTTCGGCGCGCTTGCGGGCACTGATGTCGCGCAGGATGGCGAAGATCGCATAGCCGCGCTCGAACTCGGCACGATTGAGGGTGACATCGGTATGGATGATCTTGTTGCGACGAACCGTCACCCACTCGAACTGCTGTGGCTGGCCCGCCAGTACCCGGCCCACCAGCTCATCGATATCGGGCTGCTGGGCCTGGCGCGACTTCTGGCGCGAGAACAGGCCGACCTTGCGGCCGATGATGCGCTCCTTGTCGGGCAGGCCGAAAAAGCGCAGCGCGGCACTGTTGCAGTCGAGGTAGCGCAATTCGGCGGAGATCAGCACGATGGGGTCGCTGCCTTCCTCGTAGAGCTTGCGGTAGCGGTATTCGCTGGCCGACAGCGCATGGTCCAGGCGGCGCTGGTAGCGGTAATAGACCAGGAAGGAAATGAGCGCCAGCAGAATGAAGCCGAGGATGCCCGTGGTCAGCAGGATGCGGTTTTCGGTACGGCTGCGCCAGGGCGCCAGCACGTCTTCCATGCGCCGTGCATAGACCGCGACCAGGGACCACTTGTCGAGCCGCTTGTAGGAAAACAGCAAGGCTTCGCCGGTCAGGTAGGAGACTTCTTCAAAGCTGCCTTCCTCGGCACCCGCGCTGATGCGTTTCACGCTCTTGGCATTGGCCAGGCTGGTGTTGAGCCAGCGTTCCTCGAAGGGCGAGCGCAGCATCATGGAGCCGCTGTCGGTGCGCAGCGAGACGATGGCTTCGAAATTGGTGATGCGCTTGTAGAAGTCAAAGAAGGTCGACGCCCGCAACTCCGCCACCAGCAAACCGATGGGGCGCGCGCTGCGGTCATAGAGGTTCATGGCCACCGGCACTACCAGTTCGCGGTTGTAGCGGCTGCGCATGAGCTGGCCGACGAACAGGCCAGGCCGTGCTGGATTGCCATCCACGTGGGTCAGCTTGTGGTCGTCGGCAATGCTGGTGGTATCGAAGGCTCGCAGCGAACTGGCACGGGTGTTGCCATTGCGGTCGATGTAGCGCAGCACCATCACGCTGGGCAGGCGCTGCTGCATGTCCGACAGCAGACCGTACAAGCCCTGGTCATCGTCGAGCAGGCCGGGGCCCTCGGCATGGAGGTGTTGCGCCGTGGCCCACAGCAACTGGTCCAGTTCGCCAAACACCCGGTCCGCATGTTCCTGCACGCTGCGCACGGCGGCCATCGAGCTGGAGCGTTCGGCGTCGATGGTCAACTGACGATCCTGGCGGATTTCCCACCAGGTCTGCACCATGATGAAGGAGCCCACCAACCCGACGAAGAGCAGCAAGGTCTTCAGGGTATAGCCTGGTCGTCCCGGCGATTTGTTCTGTTTTTCCATGTGAAGAACTATCACATCACCCTGTCAT
>NZ_BADI01000628.1:0-971 GCF_000333555.1 Herbaspirillum sp. B65
CAGTCTCGTTGGACAATCCGATGTAACGGATCTTGCCGGCCTTGACGAATTCGCTCAACACTTTCAGCGTCTCTTCGATGGGCACCGTGGTTTCGTCTGCCACGTGCTGGTAGCCGAGCTGGCCGAAGCTGTTCACGCTGCGGTCCGGCCAGTGCAATTGATACAGGTCCACGTGATCCAGTTGCAGCCGCTCCAGGCTGCCATGCAGCGCCTCGGTCAAGCCCTTGCGGTCGAGGTTGTTGATGCCGCCGCGGACGTGGCGCGGGTTGTGGGGTTTGCGCGCCGGGCCGGTGCATTTGGTGGCGATGAGCAACTGATCGCGCTTGCCGGATTTCTTCAGCCAGGTTCCCAGATAGCGCTCAGTCAGCCCCTGGGTTTCGGCCTTGGGCGGGACTGGGTACATTTCGGCCACGTCGATCAGGTTGATGCCGCGCTCCACGGCATAGTCCAGTTGCGCATGGGCTTGCGCTTCGGTGTTCTGTTCACCCCAGGTCATGGTACCTAGCGTGATGAGGCTGACCTTGGCGTCGGTGCGGCCGAGTTGGCGATACTGCATATCGGTTCTCCTTGTGAGTGCGGGGCAGGGCGAGCGTGGGCCCATTCTGCCGGCTGGCGCGGGATCGGGTAGTATAGCTGCGCCGGTCCTGGCTTGCAGGGCAGGGCCGCAGCGGCGCCAAGACCGCTTGCGCAGTGCCGGCAGCAGTGCTGCCGGGCCAGACTAGATCACGCCAGCCCACCATCCCGAGACATGTCATCCACTCCCAGTCACACGGCCCCCGATGAGGCCAGCGAGCAGCAACTGCCTTTGCGCCATCACACGCCCTTCAAGCTGTTCTGGTGCGCCAGCGTGGCCTCCACCATCGCCTTGCAGATGCAGATCGTGGCGGTGGGCTGGCAGGTCTACCAGCTCACCCACAGCGCCTTTCGACCTGGGCATCGTGGGGCTGGTGCAGTTCATCCCTTCGCTGATC
>NZ_BADI01000627.1:0-930 GCF_000333555.1 Herbaspirillum sp. B65
GACTCGCCGACGTCCCTCGCAAGTGGTGACCCAGGTCAATGGCCTGGCTGCCGAAGAAGTGGAACAGCAGATCACCATCCCGCTGGAGCGCCAGATCATGGGCACCCCGGGAATGCATGTGATGCGCTCGGAAAGCACCTTCGGCCTGTCCCTGATCACTGTGGTCTTCAATGACGGCGCCGAAGACTACTGGTCGCGCCAGCGCCTGCAGGAGCGCATCTCCGCGGTCAGCCTGCCCTATGGCGCGCAACCGGGACTGGATGCCCTGACCTCGCCCATCGGCGAGATCTACCGCTATACCCTGCAATCGAAGACACGCGACCTGCGCGAACTGTCCGAACTGCAGTTCTGGAAGGTCATTCCGCGCTTGAAGCAGGTGCCGGGCGTGGTGGACGTGTCCAACTTCGGCGGCCTGACCACCCAGTTCATGCTGGAACTGGACCCGGCCAAGCTGATCAAGTACAACACCTCGCTGAACCAGATCAGCCAGGCCATCTCGGCCAACAACGCCAATGCCGGCGGCAGCATCATGAAGCGCGGTGAACAGGGTCTGGTCATCCGTGGCGTCGGTCTGATCCGCAGTCTCGATGACCTGGGCAACATCGTGGTGTCGCAAAAGAATGGCGTGCCGGTGCTGGTCAAGGACCTGGGCCGCGTGGTGCTGGGCAACCAGGAGCGCCACGGTGTGCTGGGCATCGACCACCAGTCCGACGCCATCGAAGGCATCACCCTGCTGCTCAAGAATGAAAATCCCTCGCGCGTGATGGATGGCGTGCACGCGGCGGTGCAGGACTTGAACGATCACATCCTGCCCAAGGATGTGAAGATCGTTCCCTACATCGACCGCAGCAAGCTGGTCGAGGCGACCGTCCACACGGTGGGCAAGACCCTCGTCGAAGGCATGTTGCTGGGCTCGCTGGTGCTGTTCCT
>NZ_BADI01000626.1:0-2028 GCF_000333555.1 Herbaspirillum sp. B65
GAGCATCCAGCGGCGATGCGCGGCAATTGGCCTTGGGCTATACCTATGGGCTGAGCCCGCGTACCCATCTCTACGGAGGCATAGCGCATATCAGCAACAACAAAAGAGCAAGATTCGGCTTGGCAAGCTTGGCCGAAGGTGGCGCGTCGGATGGTTCGGATCCCATGCTGTATACGGCGGGGGTGAAGCATATCTTCTGATCTGGCGGCTCACTCCACGCCGCAGTGTTTGCTGCGCGCTCCATCAAACCTGGCATTGGCATCCATCAAAAAAGCTTGCCGCATCAGCGGCGTGGCAAAAGCAACTGCATCATCGGTACAGGAGCGTCGAATCCGTATGCATCACGTCGCTACGGAGCGCGCCGCTCTTGTCCCGTATCGCGGCCAGAAAAGTTGCCACGATCGGCTTGCCCTCGCGGCCTTCTTGCTTGGAATTCACCATGTTTGCACTGACCAATTCCTTCAAATGGAAAGACAGGGTCGATAGCGGCAAGCCGGTCAGTTCTGCTACCTTGCCCGCCGGCATTCCCTTGGGGCCAGCTTGAACAAGGAGGCGGAACACAGCAAGCCGCGACTCATGGGCTATGGCGCTAAGTGCCTTGACGATTTCTAATTCTTCCATATTTCCAGAATAGTGGAAATGATTATGCCCGTCAAGGCTGGTTGAGCTTCGTCAAGCCGATACTCTAGGGAGATCATCTTCGCCCGCCAAAATATTGCATAAATGCAATTTATAAAGGGCATTTTTCCGAATTTCCACCCTGCGCGCGCGGTTGCCCCCACCCCGCGCCTGCCCGCTACATAGAGCGGTTTTGACTCAAATTTGCGTCAAGCGCAGAAGGCCGCCCAGTCTGATATGTGAGCCTACATGGAAGCCGTCATATTTGACGCATTTTGACGCACACAGGAGACATTGTTGCGGGGCATTTTTAAGGAAGACCTGTTCCTCGATCCATCAATGCCTCGCCCAACCTAGTGGGTGATGACTCGCTACCGTCATTGCTGATGATTTAGGTTGCAAATTTTTTATCTATTTCATAGGCGGAGTACACCTATAGGGAAAATCCTTAAGGTAGCTGCAGAGTTTATGGGCTATGTTTTGGAACCGGACCTGGAGGTCACGACACAAGGGGTTTCTAGTTAGCTAGCGTGGTCTTGCCGCCTACGAAAGGCAGTAGCCTCACTACCTTGGAGAAATGTGTATGAAATTGACCAAGAGCTTACGGAGGCTCAATTGATCTTGCCATTCAGTCAACTGAGCCGATTAAAAGAGATTGCAGACAGTCTAGCGACGACATATGAAGAGATCCTGCTCCATCCGGCTTCCGAAGTAGCCGACTCGTTTAAAGCCTTAGCTGATGCGGCGCTGAGCAAGGCCATGACGACGGATTAGATGGTGTTTTTTGCAGAGCAAGGAATGGCAAAGGGCGGGGCCTGGGCCATCAGTAAAACTGGTTTTGCATGGTAATCGTTATCAGTTATTGGCCCTAGTGCCGATCAATTTTTTGGGGATGAAATATGTATAGTTCATTGACCGTAGGCCGAAAACTGGGGCTTGCTTTTCTCTGCATGGTAGTTGTGTCACTTGTTGGGAGTGGGTTGTCGTTATTTAATTTTAATAAGCTGGAAAATGCCAGCGCAATGAATATACACACCTATGAAGTCATGGGTCAGGCCGACGATATGCTAATAAATATGGTCAATATTGAGACAGGTATCCGCGGTTATGTCGCGTCTGGCAATGAGGCCTTCCTCGATCCATACAAAAGCGGGCGCAAGGACTTTAAAACTGCTTTTGATAAGGCCAAGACGCTGACTGCTGACAATCCTGCACAGCAAAAACGCTTGGACGAGATGCTCGAGCTGAGTAACAAGATCGAAGAGGTCGACCAGACTTTGATGAAGATGAGAAAAGAGGCGAATGCCAGCGGATCTGCACAAGCCCTTCAAGCTTACTTCGGTGCCACACACGACAAGATATTCATGGACCGGTTTCGTGCAATCCAGAATGATTTCTCAAACCGAAGGG
>NZ_BADI01000625.1:0-8763 GCF_000333555.1 Herbaspirillum sp. B65
GCAAAGGGGGGGTTTAGGAAGATTCGGACGTTATGAGCCGCAAGCGCGATGTCCTTCCCCGAACGCTTCTTCGGGCGCGCGATGGGCGTCGAAAGCGCCAGTCCCACGCTTGTAAGCCAGGCCAAGATCGAGGGTCGCTTCGCCGATGAATTCTCGATGGGCCACCCCCATCTCCCAGCCGGCTACACGACGACGCTGCACTTGCACTTCGACGTCATCGACATAGTTGCTAGAGGCGCGCAGGAAACCCTTGATCCAAAGCGTGGTCTTGCGTACCGCATCGCGGTAGACCAGCCGGCTAAGCTTGAGCTCGTTGCTTTCGCTGCGGCCGCTGTAGATATAGGTCTGGTTGATGCCCGCCACGGCCTGGTGGTAGCGGCTGGTGCTATTGGTAAAGGCCAGGCCCCAGTAACCCATGGGCAGTGAGTAATGGAGCACCTGGCTCTGGCTACCACGCACACCCTGATCGCCACCGCCCAAGTCGTGGCTAAAGCTGATGTAGAAGAGATCGTTAAGCGCCAGCCAGTTATCCAGCGAAACCGTGGCGCTACCTTGGTATTTACCGGTGGCCTTCGTGCCGCTGTCGTCCACCCCCAGCGTCAGGCGAATGGGGATACTCTGACGATAGCTAATGACCAGATCGCTGTCACCGACAACAACATCCTTCCCCTCGCTGGGCACGATTTGAATATCCGCGTCAGCGGTTGGCACACGTTTGAAGTTTTCCAGCCCTTGTTCAATGTCACGCAGGTTCAAAATATCGCCGGGCGAGGCCGGCAGCGCGTTCCAGCGGGTACCACGTGGATTGGCGTTGTCTGCAAAGCGGATCGTGCGAATCTTTCCAGGCACAACGGTCAGGCGTAATTCACCGCTGGCGATATCCTGAGGTGCAACCAGTATTCGAGTTGTGACGTAACCCCGTGCAACGAGGGCGTTCTGCAAGCGCGACATTAGGGCATTTATTCCTTGCACGCCCAAGCAACGCCCGCCCGGATCCGCCCCTGGCGTATGCAGCAGCCAGTCGAAGTCCGCGCTGCCTGCGCCGACCAGCACCAGCCGGTGTACTGCAAAGCAGGGAGACTCCTGGTTCGGTACCACCTCAGCGGGCGCACCCAATTGCGCAGGCAGGCGCACGTCGGAGCTGCGTTCTTGCTGTTGGCGCAGTGCGCGCTCGCGCTCCTGCTGGCGCTGGAACTCTTGCGCCGAGCGCTCGGCCTGCGCCCAGGCGCACGGCCCCAAACCGGCAAAGAGCAGTGCCGAGATGATCGGCAAAACGCGTCCTGTCCTGCGGAGACGCAAGCGTCCCCGCAGGATTCCCTGAGAACCCTGAGTCATTATTGTATTTGGCTTATGTTGAGGTAGATGCGGGTGCGCGCCACCTTGATGGCACGGCTGCCTGGCGAAGGTGAAATTTCTATACTGAAATTATTCCGCACGGCAATTTTACCTAGATTTACACTCTCGCGAAACAAGAATAGAAGAGGTTGTTGCATTTCATCTTCATCGATGAAAAATCAACAATAGTCGCGAAATCAGCAAAAAGGAACTCGTTCTTCTTAGCAGATATAAGCCGCGCGAGCTCTCGCATTGCCGTAAATCAGACCCAAACTATTTTCGGCCACAGCCATGAACTGGCCACGAGTCTTGTTGAAAATGATGCGATAGCAAAGCTGGTTCATGTTCTGCTGCGATCTGTTCGACATCGACGAACTGCGCGACTTCGAATACTCGCCGGACCAGTTCGATAACCTGCTGATGTGCAATTTCATCGACGATTCTGCGTCGGTGTTTCCGCTCGCTGATCTACAGCGCGGCATGGTCGATTCGTGGGTGGACTGGGATGACTACAAGCCCTTTACGGCGCGACCCTTCGGCCACCGTCCCGTGTGGATCGGCTATGACCCTTCGCTGACGGGCGACAGCGCCGGCTGCTCGGTGATTGCACCACCACTGCTCCCAGGCGGCAATTTCCGCATTCTGGAGCGCCACCAGTGGCGGGGTAAGGATTTTTCGGAACAGGCCGCGCTCATCAAGGAAATGTGCGGCCGGTACAACGTCCAGTACATCGGCATCGATACCACCGGCATGGACGTGGGCGTCTTCCCGCTGGTCAAACAATTCTTCCCCGCAGTGACGCCTATCAGCTATTCGCCGGAAGTCAAAACACGGATGGTGCTGAAGGCCCAAAACATCATCCGCAGTGGCCGCCTGCAATTCGATGCCGGCTGGACTGATATCGCGCAGTCCTTCATGGCCATTCGCAAGATCCTCACGCCTAGCGGACGCGCCGTCACCTATGACGCCGGCCGCTCGGAAGAAACCGGTCACGCTGACTTGGCCTGGTCGGTCATGCACGCCCTCGATTACGAACCCTTCGAAGGCACCACCGCTAACAACACCTCTTCCATGGAGTTCTTCTGATGAAACACAGAGCACGCCGCCGTGCGGCTGCATCCACCAACACGCCACCGGCCACCGTACCGGCGCCGGCCACGCCATCGGTCGAGGCATTCACGTTCGGCGATCCGGCGCCGGTTCTGGAAGGTCGGGACATGCTGGCCGATGCCGAGTGCTATCGCAATGGCGACTGGTACGAGCCGCCCTTGAGCATGGCCGGGCTGGCGAAGTCGCTCAATGCCAGCGTCCATCACGCCAGCGCCATCTGGTGCAAGGTCAACATCCTGGCCTCGACCTTCCAGCCGTCCGCCATCTTGTCGCGCGCCGACTCCACGCGCCTGGCCCTGGACTTCCTGCTGTTCGGCAATTGCTATGCCGAGCGGCGCGAGAGCATGACCGGCAAGCTGTTGAGTCTCAGGCCGGCGCTGGCCAAGTACACGCGCGTGGGCGTGGAGTCGGGGCGGTATTTCTTCGTCAATGGCTGGCGCGCCAACTACGAATTTGAGCCGTATTCCATTTGGCACCTGCAAGCGCCGGATATCAATCAGGAAGTGTATGGCGTGCCGCAGTACGTGAGCGCATTGCAATCGGCCTGGCTCAATGAATCGGCCACGCTGTTCCGTCGCCGCTACTACCTCAATGGCTCGCACGCGGACTTCATCCTCTACATGACGGACCCTGCCAGCAACGTCAATGACGTGGACAAGCTGCGCGAGGCTATGCGCAACAGCAAGGGACCGGGCAACTTCCGCAACCTGTTTGTGTATGCACCGGGAGGCAAGAAAGATGGCCTGCAAATCTTGCCGGTCTCCGAGATCGCGGCCAAGGATGAATTCTTCAACATCAAGAATTGCACGCGCGATGACGTGCTGGCCGCGCACCGCGTGCCGCCGCAGTTGCTCGGCACCATGCCCAACAACACGGGCGGGTTCGGCGATGTGACCAAGGCCGCTGCGGTCTTCGGTTGCAACGAGATTGAGCCGCTACAGGCGCAGTTTCTTTCCTTGAACGAGTGGGCGGGGCAAGAAGTGCTCAGTTTCCGCCCCTATCAACTTCCTACCAATGAGGGCAAGTAACCATGAGCGATTACGCTGACAACGCAGACAGCAGAATCTATCGAACCATCGCCGCCGGCCTGGCCGCCGCACGAAGTGTGCCAGCGCTGCAGCCTGACTGCCGCTGTCATTTCTGTGACGAGCCAGTAGCCGTCGAGCTACTGTTTTGCAATGTGGACTGTCGCGATGACTATCAGCGCGAGCAGGCAGCTCGGCAGCGTACCGGTAGGTGATTTCGGCAAAATGAAAATCAATCTGATGAGCTTTCGTCACATTGCATTATCACCGACCGTGTGTACGATAGTTCGGCCGGGTAGCGAGTCAGCATTATGCGTACTGCATCCGGCCCGCTGTAATTGGTGAAGGTTTGAGCTACAAGTTTTTCTGATTCATGCGCTTGGAGAGATCGGCAGCGGTCTCACGGCGCTCGCTGTACCTATCAGTAAGGTACGTAGATATGTCCCTGGTAAGTAGCGTGAACTTGAACAACTCTTCCATCACATCGACCACGCGCTCATAGTACGCGGACGGTCTCATTCTGCCGTCTTCGTCAAACTCTTGGTAGGCCTTGGCCACCGACGACTGGTTTGGGATGGTCAGCATACGCATCCAGCGTCCCAGAATACGCATCTGATTCACTGCGTTGAAGGACTGCGAACCTCCCGATACCTCCATCACGGCCAATGTCTTGCCTTGTGATGGACGAATGGCCCCCTGAGATAGCGGAATCCAATCAATTTGGGCCTTCATGACGCCGGTCATAGCACCATGGCGCTCGGGCGAGCACCACACCATACCTTCGGACCAGTTAGCCAGTTCACGTAGTTCAACGACCTTCGGATGTGTCTCCGGTGCACTATCCGGCAACGGCAAGCCGCGTGGATCATAGATCTTGACCTCGCCGCCCATCGCTTCCAGCAGGCGCGCCGCTTCCATGGTCAGTAATCGACTATAGGAGCGGTCTCGGAGAGAGCCGTACAGCAGGAGAAAGCGCGGCCGGTGGGTCGATGTACCGATGTTCGAGAAGTCGCCGATTGCCGGCACCTTAAAGTGGCCGGGATCGACGTTGGGCAGATCAGTTACTTGGTGCGACACGTTGGCCCTCCGCATTGATAACGACTTCGCCGTCTTCCTTGGTGAATGCGCCTTGTTGCGGATTCGGGAGGATATCCAATACCAGCTCGGAGGGGCGGCACAGCCTGCTTCCCTTGGTCGTCACAACGAATGGCCTGTTGATCAGGATGGGATTGGCCAGCATCGCGTCCAATAGCTGGTCATCGCTCAAAGTGGCGTCATCCAGGCCCAGCTCAGTGTAAGGCGTGCCTTTCTGGCGTATGGCCTCACGAACCGTCAGGCCGGCATCCTGAATCATTTTGACCAACTGCTCGCGGCTGGGCGGATACTGCAGGTATTCAATCACTGTCGGCTCTTCGCCGCTATTGCGGATCATGGCCAAGGTGTTGCGGGAGGTTCCACATGCGGGGTTGTGATAGATGATCGTCATGGTGAGGTTCTATTGTGAAATCGGCTCTGATTGCGGGCGAATCGCCGCCGTAGCGAAAAAGAAGAGAATTGCTCCCGTCGCCGCTATGGCAACCAGGGCAGCTATGGCACCGGGATAGCCGCCCCCGACGCTATAGAGGAGCGATGCGACGAACGGACCGGCTGCGAAAGCGATCGTGACCGGCGTTGCCATCGCGCCGCTGATGGCACCATAGGCCTCACGGCCATACAACTCAGCTGGAAGCGTCCCGCGA
Organism: Herbaspirillum sp. B65; assembly: GCF_000333555.1. Classification (NCBI taxonomy): domain Bacteria; kingdom Pseudomonadati; phylum Pseudomonadota; class Betaproteobacteria; order Burkholderiales; family Oxalobacteraceae; genus Herbaspirillum; species Herbaspirillum sp. B65. Next base: position 5,210 of record NZ_BADI01000625.1, read on the forward strand.
ACGATGGTCATGACGCCGTTACCCATGCCGTACAAAATGGCAAACAGCCCGTATAGCACCAGCCATTCAGCTGGGGCATAGAGCAGAAGCAAGGCAACCGGCAGCAAAGAAATGGCAACCCGGCCCGTCTGCCTGGTGCTGGCCCTCTTTCCGATCGTGGTCTCCAGAATTCGGCCCAACACCTGCATGGGGCCAATCATCGCTCCGATTGCGGCGGCATAGTACGGGGTCATTCCGCGATCATGCAGTATCGACATCAAGTGCAACGACATTGCCGAGAACACCAGGGCGTTCAAGGTCACGGCCGCTGTCACTGCATAAAAACTCGGTTGCCGTAGCACAGCCTTCAGGTCCCAATCCTTATTGGCGGCGGCCTTGATCTTCTGAATAGACCTGGCTGCTGGAAGCAGCATATGATGAACCGGCAGGCAGATCATCAGGTTGGCCACCGCGTAAATCTGCCACGTCGTCCGCCATCCGTATTGCTCCAGCAACCATTGGGTCAGCGGCCAGGAGACGGTACTGGCAAAACCACCGAACAGTGTCAACATCGTGATGGCACGGCGGAAATCAGCCTGGAAGACTTGGGTCAACACAGCGAACGCCGGCTGGTAAAGGGTCGCGCTCATGGCCAGGCCGATTACCGCCCAGATGAGATAAAGCCCCCAGGCATCATGAACGAAGGATATAACCGTCAGCATCAAGGCGGCCAATACGGTTCCAGCGCCCATCAGCAGCCGGCCACCAATGCGGTCAATGATGCTGCCGGCCAGCGTCGACATCAGCCCCGAAATGAGCAGCGCAAGGGAATAAGCCCCGACCACGACTGGCTTTGATAGCTGCAGCTCCGTCTGCATCGGCTGCATCAAGATCCCGTAGGCATAGAACATCGAGCCCCACCCGACAATCTGGGTCAGCCCAAGCGAGGGAATCAGCCAGGTCGATTTGCGGGCATCCACTTCAGCTCCCCAGTCTCATCGCCAAGGCCGATAGCGTCACCAACAGGACGGGCAGCGTCAGCATCGCGCCCACTCGGAAGTAATAGCCCCATGAGATGTGGATGCTCTTCTTGTCCAGAACATGCAGCCAGAGCAAGGTCGCCAGGCTACCGATGGGGGTGATCTTGGGGCCAAGGTCGCTGCCAATGACATTGGCGTAGATCATTGCTTCCTTCACCACGCCGTGGGCTGTGGTGGCGTCGATCGACAGCGCCCCTACTAGCACGGTCGGCATGTTGTTCATGATCGAGGACAGGAAAGCCGTCAAGAAGCCGGTACCGAGGGCAGCGCCCCAGACGCCGTGCTCTGCAAAGCCGTTCAGCACGCTTGTCAGGTAGTCCGTCAGCCCCGCGTTGCGCAGTCCATACACCACTAGGTACATCCCAAGCGAGAAGAACACGACCTGCCAGGGAGCGCCCTTGATGACCTCGCGCGTGGAAATGACATGGCCTTTGCCTGCAACTGCCAGGAGTATCAATGCACCGACCGCCGCCACGGCGCTAATAGGCACCCCGAGGCTTTCCAGCCCGAAGAAGCCCACTAGCAGCAGCACAAGCACCCACCAGCCGGCGACGAACGTTGCTCGGTCATGGATGGCCGCAACGGGATGCGGAAGCTGTATCAGGTCATAGTTTGCGGGGATATCGCGACGGAAATAGAGGAAAAGCACGATAAGTGTCGCCACGACGGACACGATATCGACCGGGATCATGACCGAGGCATATTCCGCAAAGCCAATCTTGAAGTAGTCCGCCGAGACGATATTGACTAGGTTGGACACCGCCAGCGGCAGGCTGGCTGTGTCGGCGATGAACCCGGCCGCCATGACAAAGGCCAGCGTTGCCTGGGACGAGAATCGCAGTGCCAGCAGCATGGCGATGACAATCGGTGTCAGGATTAGTGCGGCACCATCGTTTGCGAACAGGGCGGATACGGCTGCGCCCAACAGGACCAGCAATACGAACAGAATGCGACCATAGCCTCCGCCCCAGCGGGCCACATGCAAGGCGGCCCACTCGAAGAAACCGGCCTTGTCTAGTAGCAGGCTGATGATAATGATGGCGATGAAGGTGCCGGTGGCATTCCAGACGATGTGCCAGACAATCGGGATGTCAGCCAGATGAATGACACCGGTAGCAAGAGCCACTGCGGCACCTGCGCACGCACTCCAGCCAATGCCAAGCCCCTTGGGCTGCCAAATTACAAAAATCAGGGTGAGCAGGAAGATGACAAAAGCTGCCAGCACTTTCTTTCCTTGGTCAAAGAAGAGGAATCAGAGGAGAGGATGACTGCGAGGGGACACTTTAGAGCTTGGCTTGCTGCCAGCGCTAAAGCTTTTGACGCGGCATTTGCTAGTCGTCGCGGCGAATGCGCTTCGGCCTGGATCGAAATGGCGGAGTTGGCTAGGCGAAGCAAGCGGACGTCGTAAGTCTCTTCAGTCACGATGTTCAGATAGCAAAGATTTGCGCAAACAGACGGCTTCCAATGGGCACAGACTGGAAAATTCAGGGCTTTGGAGGAGCGCTGCAGGTACTTCCGAGCGAGCAATCGGTTTATAGCCGCGATGCAAAAAGAATTCGTTAGCGGTCGTCGTAAGCAGATACAGAGCGGAGACGCCAGATTGGGCAGCGCGCGCTTCGATGGTCCGCACCAGTTTCGTGCCCAGACCGGAGTATCGACTTTGCTCTTTCACGGCCAGCGATCGCAGTAGAGCGTCATTGCCGTACCGTTCCAGTCCGACGAAACCGGCGATGGTTTCGCCGTTGTCTACCACAAGAAAGTTTGCAAGATGGCGCGCCGTTATGTCCTGATACGGCAAGCTATTGGTTTGGAGCAGCTCCAGCACAACCGGCAAATCGGATGGCTTTGCGTCACGAAATGGCCACATGATCAGAAGTGCCCCAAAATCGACTTACCCTGCGCCAGGGAGGTGACGAGCAATTCACGGTGCTTCATGAGGGTTCTCCTTGTGGACAGCATACGGCGCTGGGAGCCGGTATGCAGCGATTGCCGCCACAACAGTTCTCGGTGAGATAGGCTAATACGGTATTCATGGTTTCGTACCGTGCCGAATAAATGACGAAGCGGCCTTCTTGCTTGGAATTCACCATGTTTGCACTGACCAATTCCTTCAAATGGAAAGACAGGGTCGATAGCGGCAAGCCGGTCAGTTCTGCTACCTTGCCCGCCGGCATTCCCTTGGGGCCAGCTTGAACAAGGAGGCGGAACACAGCAAGCCGCGACTCATGGGCTATGGCGCTAAGTGCCTTGACGATTTCTAATTCTTCCATATTTCCAGAATAGTGGAAATGATTATGCCCGTCAAGGCTGGTTGAGCTTCGTCAAGCCGATACTCTAGGGAGATCATCTTCGCCCGCCAAAATATTTTTCTTCATTCAGTACGTTCAGGCAGTGACGTTCCAGGTCTTCATCCATGGAAGCGGTGGGCTCGTCGAGCAGGAAGATGTCGGGACGGCACAACAGCAGTCGGGTGAAGGCCACAGTTGGCGCTGGCCACCGGAGAGGCGCGTCCGCCCCTCTGGATCGGCAAGTCCA
>NZ_BADI01000624.1:0-4699 GCF_000333555.1 Herbaspirillum sp. B65
CGGGGCGCAGGTCCCAGCGTTTTGCCACACTCACAGCATTGGTCAACAACTGCTGGTATTGGGAGTCGTCGTGGGCGCTGCCGCTGGGCCGACCGGTGAGTTGGGCCATTTGCTCACGCACCAAACGCTGCTCGTAGAAACCATCGCCAAGACGTTTTTGGGTAGTGGAGGGATCAACGTTGAGCGCTGTGAGCAGGTAGTCGCTGCTGAGCCAAGTACGGTGGTCAGTGAATTGGGAACGTGTCTCCAGTAGATAGCTGGCACTTGCCGAGGGTCGGAACAACACCCCTGGTCGAAGGGGGAGAGGAACGTTGCCGTTCTGCGGGAATGAGGCTCCAGCGGGGAAGCCGCTCATGCTCGGCAAGCCCCCAGTGGAGGGAAGTGCGCCGCCTGGTGTCGTGACGCCAGGACGGCCGGCCACATTGCCCAGCAAGCCACCGATGGACTGGCCACTACCGGTTGTGGGAGTGATGTCATTGCGGATGTTGGCTGCACTCCCAGCCGACAGATCAGTATTACTGAAATTGTTGGCTACGATGTTCAACCCGCCATTGCCCACGATGGCGCCCTGGGTGGTGCCGATCACCTCCGAGATGCTTGGCATACTGTAGGCAACAACCAGGCCGCCGGTGGTGACAAATTTGCCGTCGAAGTTGTGGCGACGATACAAGGTCTGGCCCAGATTGGTGATGCTAGCGTTACTACCGCCCAGCCACAATGCACCGTTAGCCACGATATTGCTGAATTCATTGCTCAGTGATTGAGCGATACGAATGTTGGCATTGCCGCCAGCGCGAATCTCGGCCACCGATCCGGCTCCGGGCGCAAGTTGGTCTTCACTGGCGGTATGGTGAGCGTTGCGGGTCACTTCCAGCGAGTCATGCTGGGGCGCGAGGATGCGCTGCGTGTTGCGTAAGAAGGTCGTGTTGGGATCGGTATAGTCCTTTTCCGTAACAAATCGGATGCAATTGTTCGTGCAATTGCCATATTGGTTGGAGTAGCCGGGCATGGGCTGCCAACTGACATCATTGCGGCCATCACGCGGATCATCTCCGCCAGAGACCTTGTCCGGATTACTGATATTGGCGCGTTGCTCCGTGAAGTACAGCACACGAGTGCCGTCGGTGGCGCTGCCGCGAGTCACCTGACCGAAAGAGTCCCAAGCGCTCGACATACCTTTATAGAAAACGGTATCGTCGGCGTGAGTGCGGATGACGGCCCTTCCAATCACGTAGCCATCCGGCGTAACGACACTCTTGGTCTCCAGTACATCCGCCGGATTCACATAGAGAATTTCATAGGCAGTGAAATTGGAGGAGTCAGGCTTGTAGTAATGCTCGTTGCCGCCGTTGTGCCACCAGGACGCGATGTGCATCGCATAGGTTTCATCCAGAGTACGCACCGTATTGACCGCAACACCGCTGCGGGTATTACGCAAATTCACGGCAGCCATGTCGAGGTTGCCGCCTGCTTCCATGATGGCGTCTTCGTTGGATATCTGCGCCGTACCACTGACCAAGCCACTCGCATCGCGCTGCGCGTTGGCAGCGATGGACAGATTGCCGGCACTGTAGATCACAGCATTGTTGCGGTTGTAGAGCAGATTGCTCACCCAGAGGGAGACGCTGCTGCCACCGCCCAGCAGGGCGCTGCTGCCGACGTTATTGAGCGTGCCGGTCGTCACCGTCAGGTTGTCACCAAGAATCACACCCGTGTTGCCGACCTCAGCTGCGGTGACATCTAGCTGATTACGAGTGCTTATTTCGCCAGCGTTGGAAAGCGTCCCGCTGGCGTTGATGATCATGCCATCAGCCTGCATTGCACCCGTATTAAGGTTGGCGATCTGCGCGGCCGACAGCGAGAGACTACCGGCACGCAGTTGTCCAGCGTTACTGTAGTTGCCCGGCAGGTTGATTGCCATGCTGCCTGCTGCCGCGAAGGCCGCCGTCGAGGCCTGCCTGAATCCACTGCGCGAGGCTAGCGAGGCGTTGGCCTGGGCACCAATGCTACCGTTGTTTTCCACATCCTGAGCGGACAAGCTCAGGTTTCTGCCTGTAATCTGGCCGCTGGCGGTATTAGTGAGCAAGCCATCCGCCTTCAATATCGCGGTGCCGGTAGCAGTCTGAATCTTGCCTTGATTGGTCAGCGTCGCACCACCCTGCGCAGCCTCGATGCTGACGTCGCCTTGTGCCGCAATCACACCGCCGTTTTGGACGGCACCATTGGCTTGTAGGCTCGCTCCACCGCCGGTGGTGCCAATAGTGCCTGTGTTGGCGATGCCAAGCTCATTGCCGACGCCATTTCTGCGGCCTAGGTTGTCGGCGATCAGACTTAAGGACTGCGAGGCAATGATCGTGCCGCCATTGACGATATGACCATCAACCATCAACTGTACCTGGCCGTTGGCGGCATGGATGCTACCGGTGTTATCGATGTCGAACGGAGCGCCTGCTGCTGCGGCCCGGGAGGCTGCGCGTGCAGCCATCATCACGCCCTGCTGGCCCATCACCGCGCCGGTATTGAGCACCCCACCATCAACGTTCAACTGCATCGCGCCATTGCTGACGCCGAGATCGCCAGTGTTGCGCAACCCGTAGCGGCCACCGATACCCTGGTTACCCGCGGCGGCGATGATGCTTATATCGGCCCTATCTCTGGAAAGAATCTTTCCGCTGTTGTCGATGGCACCAGTGATGGCCAGAGAGGCTGTGCCACCTGCGGCGCTGATCGCCCCGGTATTATTCAATCCGACCGGCCCTGCACCGGCTCCTGCCTGGCGCGCTACGATGTCTACCGAGGTCTGAGCGGTAACGACACCACCATTGTCGATTCTGCCATCAGTGTGCAAGCTCACGGAGCCCTGTGTGGTGCTGATATTGCCGCTATTGACCAGGTTGGCTAAGCCTCCTGTGACGGCAGAGACGTCCAGTTGAACATGATCCCGCGCCACAATGTTGCCAGTATTGTCCACACCACCGCTAGCGTTGATCGATACGGCCCCGCCGACCGCACTCACCGCCCCGGCGTTCACCAGCGCCGCCCCACTGTTGCCCGTTTGTTGAGCGCTGATGACGACATCACGCTGGGCGACCAGGGTACCGGTATTGCTGAGTGCGCCTCGTGTCTGGGCCCGGATGTCGCCATTGGCTGCTGCGATACTGCCGCTGTTGGTTGCCGTCCCACTCGCGATACGCACCTCGGTCGCGGCCAAAATACGTCCGCTATTGTCGGCGCTACCATCGGTGGACACGGCTACTGCGCCCCCCGCCGCGCTGAGTGATCCGCTGTTGCGAAGACTCTGGCTAGAGAGGTCGATAGCGCCCTGGGCCGCGACCGTCCCACCGTTGTCGATGCGACCATCGCTTTGCACGCTCACATCGGCGTTCACGGAGCTGATTTCCCCCGTATTGACCACCTCATGTGCCGCGCTGCTAGCAGTGCCGCTAGACTGAATTCTTACGCGCTCCTGCGCGCTCACCTTGCCGCTGTTCTCGATCCGACCGTCGGCCGTTAACACGATTTCTCCGATAGCCGCGCCCATCTTGCCGGCGTTGCGCATACCCACGCCGGCCTCGGTCCCCACCAGAAAGATCTTGTTGGCATACATCCCTCCCAACTGCCCCACGTCCACGCCAAAAGCCGGAGCGGCATCTTGGGCTGCCATGGCGGTCACTTGCGTATGCTCGGCATTGACTCGGTTGGTGCCAGTCGTCACGCGCAGCTCCTTGGCCCAGATGCCCGCGTTGATCTCAGTGGCGCGCGCGATGATATCAGTGTAGTCCGATTGCATATCGCTCAGACCGGCACCTTCGATGCGCACTCGCCCGCCACGCACCACATAGCCGTCCAGGCTGCCGTTGTTCATGACGGGAGAGCCCGTAGTCAGGGTGCTACGGCTAGCATTGATGAACCCGCAGCCATCACAAGTCACGCCAGAAGGATTGGCGATGATCACCTGCGCACGGTCTCCGGCCACTTCGACAAAGCCACGCAACATGCTGGGACTGCTGGAATTGACCTCGTTGAGGATCACGCGCGCCGTACCGGTGGCGAGATTGGGATTCCGCTGGATCCAACCACCTTGTTGTGTCTGTATATCACTTCGGGAATTGTTGAGAATGGCTCCGGCACGATTGACATCAAACTGGCTATAGGTGTTGCGCGATACACCGGCTGCGCTCGGCGTCTGGATGTTGACCTGCGGGACGCCATTGGCAGTATTGATCACCACCGGCTGCTGCGCACGAGGTGCACCGGGGTCGGCGATGATCTGCGCATAAGCCCGCGGCATGGTGGCGATGGCCCCTCCAGTGAACAGCAACACGGCCAGACCGATCCAACTCAGGCGTGCTACAGGAAGACCGCTTTGGGCGATGCCTGGCCGGCTGCCCACGGTAGTCTTGCCCGCGCAAGCGCGGGTGGTCTCGGCCACAGCCATGAACTGGCCGCGAGTCTTGTTGAAAATGATGCGATAGCAAAGCTGGTTCATGTTCTGCTGTCCTTTAGATAGCGCATGAGCTGCCGGTCAGTACGACCACGTCAGGCTCATGCCTGCGGTGAGGGGGGCGGTCTTGAATCGGTCAGGTCGGGAAATCGGCGTTCCGGCGAACACCTCGTAATTCACGCCGCCCAAGGCACCCCGCAGCCCCAGCACCGCGCCGGCCAGGCGACGCCCGACCAACAGCGCGGCCGAGGGGCC
>NZ_BADI01000623.1:0-6731 GCF_000333555.1 Herbaspirillum sp. B65
GATGGCGCGTACCTACAGGCACTGGCGACTCTGGGTGTTGACGTGCAGTTTGTCGTGACAGGCGTCAGGAGCAGCCAGGCTCTTTCTGTTGAGGAGGAGCAAGTGCTTATTGGATTCCGCAACCTTGACCTAATGGGTAGAGCCCGCGTATTAGGTGTGATCGAAGGGGCCGCACCTAAAGAGTCACCACGAACTGTTATGACAATTAAAGGCAACGTTGGTCACCAAATCCATGGTGATGTGCATGGCACTATCCAAGGCGTCGACATGAGAAAAAAGGTCGTCAAGAAGAAGTAGAGAAATCGTGATAGATCTCAAATGAATCAGTGCTAAAGGCCGCTTTTTCGAGCAACAAATATTAGATAAATAAGCGTTATCGGCAGGGAAGTAATGGTAGAAAAAGTACGCATTAAGGGAGACGTTGGACAAATTTTTAATGGCAACGTCATCAACGAAGCACCGCAACTAAGCAACGTGCTCAATGTCAATGTATCGGGCGATATCAAGAAGGTAGAAACTCTAACTCAACTTCAGCGCCGGACTATCGCTGATCTCATTGACGACCTTTGCGCAATAACAGGCGAAGACCCCCTAACGGTGTATCGCGTCATCTTGATGGATTTCGGTGCGGCTAAAATGAAGTTGGTTCCTCGCGAGTGACCTGCTCCCCAATTTAGTACGAGAACGACTTGGAGTCTGCGGTTAAAAAAGTCTCTGCAAACTGTTGCGGCGTCAGGTACCCAAGAGAACTATGCGGCCTCTCAGAATTGTATTCTCGTCGCCAGGCCGCAATGATTTCACGAGCATGCCGCATCGAAACAAACCAATGTTCATTCAGGCATTCATCCCGGAACTTGCCGTTGAAACTCTCGATGTAGGCATTCTGCTGCGGCTTGCCAGGTTCAATAAAGCTCAGCTTCAATCCGTTTGCATAGGCCCAGGCATCGAGCACCTTGCCGGCGAACTCGGGACCGTTGTCGATGGTAATCGATTGCGGCAATCCTCGAAGCTCTGATAGCCGTGACAGCACCGATACAACCCGTGTGCCTGGCAGCGACGTATCCACCTCGATAGCCAGGCATTCCTTGGTGAAGTCGTCCACGATATTCAGGCAGCGCAAGCGGCGGCCATCAGCCAATCCATCCGATACAAAGTCCATTGACCAGCTCTGGTTGGGCATCGTCGCCTGAACCTTCAATTGCCGCTCGACGCCCGCAATACGCTTCCTCTTGCGGCGCCTGACGCTCAGGCCGGCCTGTCGATACACGCGGAGCAGCTTCTTCCGATTGACCTGCCATCCCTCCCGCTGCATCAATACATGCAGACGCCGATAGCCATATCGGCGTTTTATGGCTGCCAGTTCGCAAAGACGCTGACGCAGCCCCTCATCGTCAGGACGACGGGATTCGTAGTGATACAAGGAGCGGGAAATGCCTATCAGCCCGCAGGAACGGGTTACGCCTAGACCGTGGACATGCATGATGTGCGTTACGGCGCTTCGCCTATCCTGCGGGCTTACCACTTTCGGCCGAGCACATCCTTCAGTGCAGCGTTGTCCAGCAGGCTTTCTGCCAGCAGTTTCTTGAGCTTGGCATTCTCGGCCTCCAGCGCCTTGAGCCGTTGGGCCTCGGATACCGTCATCCCGCCGAACTTGGATTTCCAGTTGTAGTACGTCGCGTCGCTGATGCCGTGCTTCCGGCATACCTCGGCCACTTTCATACCGGCTTCGGCTTCCTTGAGTACGCCAATAATTTGTTCTTCGGTAAATCGTTTTTTCATGCTGCCTCCGTATGGGGCAGACTCTACATCATTACCGTACTAATCTTGGGGAGCAGGTCACGAGGAATATCCAGAAATTAAGAAAAAAATCAGTCAGTGGATCGTTGAAGCAAAGCGTAAAAAAAGCGTTATCGATACTGAGCCAGTAAGAGTTCTTAACGAAAATCAGAGTCGACAATCTCTGCAGGATCGCAGTCCGGCTATGGCAACCGATGTTTGCCATACCAATACAGAAGGAGACATAAGCTCTTCGCCAAAGAGCACATCTAATCGCCAGCACACGTTGCCCCATGTTGCGGCTCTTGAAAGCCCAGGTGAATGTGCCGTGTGTGTCGCAAAAAATGTGCTATTCGTCCCCACTCAAAAAACTATACGTACACTCGGGACGTTAGTTGTCGTATTGGCAGTGTTGTGTGGATGGTTTCTCTATCAAATGGCTCCGCCTAGCCAAAATATGACCAATTACAACTGCTATTTCAAGGGAGAGCCATATTCTGTCGGTAGCATCATCAAGACAGGTAATGGCGATCTAAAGGAGTGTATGAGCACTTCCAATGGCAGCTCGGTGAGATGGCAAAATGAGAAATAATCACAACTACGTATGATGATGTGATTTCACACCTTCGATTGACTGGTCTGCAACAACTGATCCAGATTTAAAGTTATGGATATTGGCCGTACCCGCCGTCTTCTCTTCCCTGCGCCCCGCTGAACTGGTATCTTGGATTACAACGTCTTCGCCTGTTCCACCCCTAGCCTCAAGTTTTTCGTGATGGGTAGGCTTGAAAGTTATAACTCCATATTTCTTTTCGAGGTAACAGTTTTTCATACTAATTCAGCGAAGCCTTAGCTTATTTTCCATGAGTTCACCGTGATACCGAATACCGCCTGCCGGGTTGGTTCAATTCTTTATTCCTAGCCATTTACAAAAAGTTGCGTAGACGAATTCATAGGCAGCTTCGACAGTATCGAATACCCCAAGCTCATCAGGCATATTTCGTTCAACATAAAAAACTCTCCACTTTCCATCCTCAACACCAACACATACGCAGTCGCTGTGTCGAACGCCGTCTAGGCAATAACTATTTGTATGCACACCGATGGCCGCCAATGAATCTTCCAATTGAGTTCTAGTCATTTCATTTCACCTTTATGTAGCCATTGTCCAAATACCACTGAACAGACTTAGGAAGTTGGAATTGTATTCCCATGCCAGGCTGTCCAAACCAAGGAAGAATCTTAGCTTGTGTTACATCAGCAATTGGCTGAATTACTTCGTACTGAAAATATGGTTTTGTTAACTTATACGACTCAGGAAGAGCTCGTTCACCAAACGATGCTCCAAGCGGAGAAACGAACTTTCCACCCGGATATCCGTAGCGATCAAGCTGCGTACCTGTTTCAATAGTCACGTTGTAGACAGGCGAATATCCACCACTATTGGGAGGCCATATACCAATTTTTTCTTGGAGTTGCCCTTCTATTTTACTGAACTGGCCAAAGTTAGAACTGACACGAGCTGCTTGGCTATCTGCAATGTTACGTAGAACAGTCTGCCGTATTAGATCGGCAGCAATCTCATCTGAATTTTTTGCCTCTTCAATAGATGTGCTTACGATCCGAGTACTTATTCTTCCCGCATTAAAAGCACTCAAAGCAAACTTCGCAAGATCATATACCGCCTTCGCGTCAATGAGCCAGCTTTCAATCTCAACCTGCTGAAGCCCCTGCGCTTTACCTTGCGCTGCTTTCCAATAAATCTGCAACAGGTCATTATCCGGGCATACGTTTGGAATCGAGCACCCCGTGGCAGCCAATTCTTTACGGATATAGTTAGCAACTGCATTGCAGCTTTCTCCTTCGCAGGCAGCAATCGACTGTTCGATTCTTGCATTGGATACAGCATCCTTCTTTTCAAGAATTTCTACGGCCTGGCAGCTTGCCGCATTACCCGTTACATAACAGTCATTCTTAGCCTTCTTAAGGGCAATTCGTTCATCGTGACTAAGGAAATTATTGATGACCTCGTTATAAGCCGCCGCACCACCCGCAGTCCCACCAACAGCCGCCCCCACCAAGGTACTCGACAACCCCGTCAACGCCTTCGCCAGATCAGGATCAACGCCAGCCTTATCCAAAGCCGATGCCACATTCGGCGCCGTCAAGGTTCCCGCAGCAGCGCCAGCCGCTCCCGCAAGTCCACCAGTCAACCCACCAACGACGCTGTGCGCCAGGATCCGCATCGCCCCATCCGGCCCCCAGTTATTTTCAAGAGCACTGGCCTGATCATTGAGTTCTTTTGCCACCGCAGGATCAGTCGCTGCGTTAGCCTCCTTACGCAAGCCAGCCGCCTTATTCTGCTGCTCCTGCGCATAGTCTCCAATTAGCTTCGAGGCCTGCTGCCCAAACACCTGCGTAATCTGCGCCTGCGCTTCAACATCCGCCTGCAAGGCCTGACCATTCCACGTCTTAGCTATTTTTCCACTGGTATCGCGATCACTGCTCACATCAGCATTGATACTCGCTATGGTCTGCTCAGCCGTCTTTCCTGTCTTGGCCTGCTGGGCAGCATCATCGGTAATCTTGATATCAGCCTGACTGATCCCACTCTTGGTCGTGCTGCTATCGCTACCGCTAGCATTCCCCATCCCAAGGGCGCTGCCAGCAAGCCCCAGTGCCGAGCCAGCCAGACTTGTACCTCCCCCCATACTCTGACTCTCGGCCTTGAAGTCGCTGCGGTTCTGGATATCCGACTGCGTCAACGTTTGGGTGGTGAGACTGTTCTTCCCATCAGCAGCGGCCTTATCCGTACTGGCAATCTTCGCCCCCTTCAGGTCCGTATTACCCGCCACCTTGATCTGGAAGCCATCATCCCCAGCCCTGACACCTGACTGCTCATTCACACTAGCGTAATTGCCATCCACACTGCTGCGTGCCAGGCTGAGGCTGCCTCCCATCTTCCCCATGCCTACCGAGATACTCCCTCCTGCACTTTGCTGCCTGCTTTTGTAGGTGCTGGTGTCTTGCAGGCTTTCGATATTGAGATTACCGCTGCCGCTGGTACCAACATCCATCACCACCTGCTTGCCGCTGACCACGGCGCCTTTGAGCGTGGTGTCGGTGCCTGAACTGATCGTGAGCTTGTTGCCGGCATCCACGTGAGTGTTGACCTGGGTAACATCATTCCCATCACCACGTCCACGGCTACCCGACACCCCTGCATTGAAGAGTAAGCCATCGGTACCAATTGAGACCCCCACCGATCCCGACATCGCCTTGTTGCTGCTGTGCTGTTCGGTCGTACTTTGCGCAGCCAGCAGGCGCACTTCGTTGTCGGCTTTCAGGAGCGTGTTGGCACCGGACCTAATGTCGCTGCCTTGCACAATGAGGTTGCTGTCAGCACCACCGCCCTGCGCAATCAGGCTGATGTTGCCACCCGCACTGAGGGTGGAACCGCGTGCGGTACTGGCACTGGATTGACTGTGGTTCTCGCTCTGGCTCGCGCCCAGGCTAATGGCTAGATTGATGCCACCTACCTTGTCGGCTGCCGTGGCGTCGCGGGTCTCGGGGTTGCCGTCGGCGCCGAACTTGGCCTTGCCGTTTTCATCAAGGGCATTCGTCCGAACTTGCGGATTGTCTTTGCCATCGACCTGAAAGCCCTGGCCCGTTCGCACAGCATCCACTGCATTCTTGCCCGCAAAGCCGATATTAGCTGCAGCTAGCAATTGCATCCGCCCGCCCGAGGTGTTCTTCGCCGCGCGCGCCATCTGCTGCGCCGTCTCAATCGCCGACAACACCGGACTGGTGATCTGAACCGTCAGGCCGCTTTGCTTGAAGACCATATCCTGCGTATTGCGTTCGGTCTCAGCCGCTGCAAGAATACTGATGCGCTTGGCCACAACATCAATATCTCCCCTGGGGGCAATCACATTGCTGCCACTCTGCGTATAGGAATTGCCCGCCTTGATCGAGACATTGCCATCAATGCTGCCCACATTGGATGACACTGCGGTGGTGCTGACGGTGGTGTTCTTGTTATCCAACTCGCGCGTGCCGATGGTGAAGCCGAATCCACCGCCACCAAGCAAACCGCTGCTCTTCTTGTTGCTGCTGTTGGCGGATTCGAACTTGTCACTGGCAGAGGCGACCGTGATGTTGTCACCCGCCACCAGCGAAGTTCCGGCGCTCGATACGACGTTGCTGCCGATGATGCTCATGTCCTTGCCCGCTTGCAGCACTGTCGTGTCGCCGCTCAAGGTACTGCCCACGGCAGTGGTATAGGCACGCTTGCCATAGCTGGTGCGCGTGGTGCTGGAGGCCAGGCCGCGCGAGGTGCTTGTGGCGTATTCGCTATGGCTGCGATAAGCATCTTCGGAAACCACATTAATATCACCGCTGGCCGTCACTGCCAGTGCCTTACCAGCAGTGATGTTGCTAGCAGCCACCTTGACGTCCGCTTGTTCCAGCAAGCCCGCCTTGATGCTAATTCCATCGGCGGCGTTGATGTTGCTGCCCACCACATTGACGCCTTGATCGTCTGCTCGCACGTAGGATCTGGAGGTGGTGTGGCTCACCATCGATTCGGACTGATCCAGTGCCGCCCCAATCGTCACCGCTCGTCCAGCCATCAGCGAGCCGCTACCAATGCCATTGCTGCCGATGTCAACCTGCGCCGCGGTCATGCTCAGATCGCGCTGCGCTACCAGCGTCAAGTTGCTACCGGCGTTGATGTTGGAGCCTACGCTGGCGACGCTTTGGGCGCTGCCCAGATAGCCACTGAAGTTGGCATTGTAAGTGCTGCTGGTCTTGATCGTGTCCAGCTTGATATCGCGACCGGCGCTTAAGCTCAGGTTGCCTGAAGTGGCATCTCCTAAGCGACCGCTGGCCAGCGTTGAGCCCAGATTGCTGATGTCTGCACCGGCACGAACGGTGAGGTTCTTGCCGGCCGCAAT
>NZ_BADI01000622.1:0-4293 GCF_000333555.1 Herbaspirillum sp. B65
GAGCGCCACCATTTTGCAGCACGTGTTCCACGATGGCCGGGTGTGCGATTCCCGTCGCATATCATCCTCCCACCACACGCAATTGGTCAGCCAGTGTGCCGCTGAAGTCGGCGAGGCACAGACGCCGCGCATCATTGACGGCGGCGACCTGCCTGCGGACAGCACCGCTGTCATCGCTGCTGACGATGTCCACTAACGGGACGCCCCGGAACTGTCCCGCCAGTTCGTTCTCCAGCTCGACCCAGGCAAATCGCTGGCCGTTGCCCAGGTGCTGCCGAATCACCGACACATAGCCAGCCATCACACCATCGTCAGGCGTATTGAACGTGATGCGGTCCAGGGACTGCGGGGGCTGCATCACGAAGTCACGCGACTTGCTGCTGGTGGTGGCGATCACATCAAATTTCACAGGTGCATTCATTGCTTCTTCTCCTTGGTGGCCGTTACAGAGCACACACCAAAGCGATCGACGGCGGCGGCGATCACGTCGCAGCTATGCGCTGCGATGGCGGTGTAGGAATGGCGTGCGCTGGCAGTGCGCACGACGACACGAAACGCGGTCATAGGGCGTTCCCTTTCGTTGGGTGAGGATCAATCGGAAGTTCGGTCACATCGAGCCGGCCGGCGCGCCAGTCGGCGACCTGGCGCGGCGTGCCGCGGCGCGGGGACTTGTCCGGCACAGGCACCACGCGTGGCCAGGGGCACGCCTTGATGGCATCCCAAGCCGCCAGTGCGCGGCGCTGTTCATCGGCGGTCACGGCTGGCCCTGGCCATGTCGGCATGTCGTCCACCACCGGTCGAGGCCAGGGACATGCACCCAGGGCGAGCCACGCATGATCGATCTGCGCGGCCTGGTCGGGCTTAAACATGACTGGCGCTGGTGATGTCTTCGGTTCAAAGGACACATCCGCCGCAAAGTCAGGCCCAGCGGGCTGCGTACAGTTATTTACACGAGTCCAAGGGAACCCCGAACCCGCCGATGCGCGAGCGTCGTGCCCTTGAACTGGCGTCCATGTGTGACGAACAGATTTAAAGACCACCCCGACCATCTGGCGGCACTGGACGCCATAGGGCATCACCCGCTCACACTCTTCATAGCGGCCGGTCACAGTCTTGGTTTCCTTGGCCAGGGTGACCATCAGATCGTCGCGCTTCACGATGGCACCACCTTGAGCCCACAGATAGCTGGCCCAGCACGCACGCTTCTCGCCTTCGATCTTTTGCACGGCATCCCAGGCGGCGGCCATCGCCGGGGGCGCCTCTTGCACCATCTCTGCCGGCACGCGGCGCAGCTCGCGCCACACACTCACAGGCGCGCCACCCCACTGCTGGAACTGGCGAATGCCCCAACGAGCCGCCCAGGCTTCCACGCGGGCCGATGGCGTCAGTTCGTAGTCGCCGGCTGTGTCGGTAGTGACCACATAGCCTTCCTTAGTCTTGTGGTCGGCCACGCCATCGATGTTCTTGGCCACGTATTTGGCGATGTAGCCAGCAGCGCTTCCCTTTGACCAGTCGATGCGCTTCACGTCGAGGCGGCGTTTGAATGCACCCGGCTCGCCGCGATCCACGCGCCAGGCATACCGCTTCATGATGCGGATAGCACGGCTGGCCACGTCCTTGACATGCGGCGTGGTGTAGCCCGGCAAAGCACGCACGAATACCAGCATGTGCCAGTGCGGACATCCATCGTGGTGGGGTTCAGCGATGCGGAACCCGTACAGGCCGATGCCGCGCCGGGCCAGCGCCGAGCGTGCTAGCGCAGTCATCTTGCCAAGGTACTTATTGGCCGTACGTGGGTCCGAGCCGTCATATTTGGGATTCGGCTTGCCTGTGTGCAGAGTGGCATGGAAGCGTGACGGGCAGGACCAGGTGAGAAACAGCCCCTGGTCGTTGCATTCCTTCGCGATCATCTCGAAGCCATTGATGCGCAGCATGAGTTCGCCGCGGCGAATGGTCTTATTGGCCGTGGTCTTCTCGGCCAGCTCGGCAATGCTGAATTCCTGGCCCGCCTCATTGCGCACAATAATCGCTTCCAGCGCGGCAGCATTTCGCTTGTTCTGGGCCAGGCGAGACAGTACGGCGTCATTACTGGCATAGGGCTCGCCGTGATAGTGCACATAGCCCAGGCGGATATTGCCGCCCTCAAAGGCGCGGCCGACTACCTTGCGGAGTTGCCGGCGCCACCAGCGCGGATCCACGACACGCGCAATGATGGCGCGCAAGTCGTCATCGTCCACTTCAGGCATATCAATGCCGTAGTCACTACACTCCTGCTCGATGAGGTCGCGTGCGTGGGTATCGGAGATTGCCTTCCACAGCATTTTCTTGACGTTGTCAGCGGCCTTTTCTGCCGTGGCGCAGATATCCGCATCGTCCTGCGACAAATCGACGCCGGCCGGTACGTACTGCTCAGCAAAGTCACGGACGAACTGAACAGCGATCGGCTCAAAAATCTTGTTCCAGTGCCATACCGACATCAGCTCCAGCGCCTGCCCCACAACACGCCCACGCCACTTCAGCGGAATGCGGGCCAATTCACCGGCAAACTGGTGCGACTCGACGAAGGCCCGATGGCGACGCCGTGTCTTCGCATCGACTGTTCTAGACTGCATTGAGGGCTCTTTCATACGTCGTAATGGCACGCAGCACGGCATGACGCATGGCCAGGCGCTCAGCTTCGGTAAAGGAGTGAATGGGGCATTCCCAGCGATCTGCTGATAGACCCGCCAGGGCCAGGATGTGTCGGCGCACCGGCTTGGCCATGGCCGCCCAGGAATAAGCAATCCCCGTTTGCAGATTGGGCCGCCTGCGATTACGCAGCAGCGAAATGGACTTAGTTAGCTCAGCCTTGGCAGCTTCATTGCCAGGAGGCGTCGGCACCCATGCAGCGCGCTCGCGCAGCAGGTCCGATGCTGGACGGAATGACGCATGATCTTTGATTCGAGCACCACGCATGGTTACCCCTTCACCAGGCCGACTGCGGCCAGCAAGGCAGGCGCGAGCAGCAGGAAACCTGCGATGCAATGAGCAATCACGGCACGCATTACCATGCTCCCATCAAGCCACCGAGACGCTGCAGGCGCTGAGCAAGGCGATGCCCAATCGCAGATTTCCCCTGCCAAATCACATTCCATTGCAGGTCGTCCTGAAGCACCGCCTTGCGCAGCAACATCCGCTGCGCACATTGAAATTCTTTGATGTCGTCGCCCAGACGAAGCCGTAACGAGGCGAGGGCAAGAGCGACCGGTTGCTGATCGAGAGCCATGGTGAGGTTTCTTTAGGGTGAGCGAATCCAGCGTGCGCCAAATGGCGCACGACAGGTCTTAGTCAATTTGGGGTTCAGCGACCGGCTAGGCGGTCAGCAGCAAGTCAGGCAGTACCTGTTCCTTGGGGTGCAAGGTACGCACGGGGCGAGATGGGAAGGCTCACCTCGGGATTGGGCATGGCCGACAGGGAAACGGTACGAGAAATCTCCAGCGTGGCAACGAAGGTATGGCCACAATCGACGTTCTGGCATCGATAGGTGATTTCCTTCATCAGCGTGGACATGGTCCGGCTTTTGGCTGCACGCACAGGGCTTTGGCAATGAGGGCACGGCAGGCTGATTACACGCATGTTGTTTTCTTTCCCTTGATGGCATAGAGTGCACGCCCCTTGCCAGTAATACGTTTGATACCTTCTCGAACAGATTGGGCCAGCACGAACTCGGCCGCCTGCTCAATCGTGTCGAAGCCCTCGCGGATCATGATCACTTCCAGGGCGTCGACCAACTCAGGATGGGTGAACGGCAATTCGATATCAGGCATTGCGAGGCACTGAAAAGTGGCTCGTGAGCGCCTTGGCTTGCACGTTCTGCTCGGATAAGATCGGCATCGAATAGGATTGCGCCAGGGCGATGGCCTGGTGCATCAGCAGATCATGGGCCAGGGTGGCCAGGTTCTCGCCCTGGTACTGTGCCAGGGCTTTCATGATGTCGTAGTTGTCATCGTTGACGCGCACTACGATGCGGCGGTGACGGATTTTGCGTGGATCGTCGTACATTGCGGTCTCCGATACTCAAGCCCGTTCGGCTTTGACGTCTTTGTCGTAGGCGGCCATGCCGCGCAAGATCAGCAGGCGCACGAATGAAGAGCGCGTGCGCAAATCCTGGCGGGCCAGCTCAGCCAGTCGTTGCTCTTCATCAGCTTCAAGGCGGAAGGTAACGGCCACCGAAGTATCGGTATGGGGGCGGGATACGTGCTTGGAGAGGTTAGGCATATGGGATAATTGGTGTACACGTCACTTAGCAATGAC
>NZ_BADI01000621.1:0-3602 GCF_000333555.1 Herbaspirillum sp. B65
TCATGCTGGAAGATGGCAATCGGTCTCANGAGGTCAGGGCCGGCGNGAGCCGGCCCGTTAGTGGAGAAGACCTCAATGTAGGAGTTGGGGCGTAAAAAGCGGGTTGTATTTGCAGGGGTTTGTGTAAACGCGCTGTAAAGCGCAAGGTGCCTGGTCCCGATGTTCCTCGTGAACAGGCCCTGGTCCTCACCAATGATAGGTGGCCGTGGCCAGGATGCTGCGCTGGTCTCCGTAATAGCACGTGGCCGCAGCGGTATCGCAATTGGTCAGATAGGTCTTGTTGGTGAGGTTGCGCAAATTCAAGGCCAGGCTCCAGTGTGCGAGGTCATAGCCGACCAGGCCATCCAACAGCGTATATCCCGGCACCTTGACCGGCGTCCCCCCACCATTGCCGCTGGTGGCGCTGACATAGCGTGCTCCCAGCCCCAGCCTGATGCCATGTCCCCGCAGCTACCGTCGCCGAATAGAGCTGACACGCCACAGGTGGAGGCAAACATCTGCGAACTGTGGTGACCAACGCCTGGAACCTCCAGCAAGCTCTGGTGCAGAGCGCCACTTGCTTTCATCCTCTCCACATAAGCCAGTCCGCGTTGAAATCGTGTCGGCCCTTGAGCCTCTGCGGCGCAGCTCCTGTCGAGTTGATGATGATGGGGGTCGTTATCAGCGGTGCCTAAAAGATAGATGATATCTTTGGCGAAATAGCGTTCGCGGACGGCTTGCGGATTCAGCGGGGCTTGCACATACCTGGGAATGTTGCTGCCGAGGCCGTATTCCCATCGGTTGACGGTGGTGCAGGTGGCGGTGGGGGGCACTGGCCTTTCATCGTTCAGATAGAGATAGGCGGAAGGGTTGGCCACCACGTAGCGAATATGGATACCGTTTTTCAGAAGCTGGGCTTCGCCGTGTTCGACCGCAGCATAATGCTGCGCGAATCGTCCTCCAGCCGAATGCCCGGCAATGACGACCTCTCGCAGATCAGGGAATCTCTGTCGGTCAGCGAGCCGCTGGAGAATGGCGTCAAGTACCTCAAATGAACTGATCCGTGCAGGGGCGATGGCATCGCGGCCGATCGCCCAGTCATTGGGGCCCCAGCGCAAGGTTGACGGTGGTAGCTGATACCGGGTGACGTCAGCCTGAATCAGAAATTGAGGCGTGATGACAATGGCCGTTTGCGCATTGGCGCCAGCTCTGGTCGCGGCGAATTCTCCCGAGCGAAGATCGCGTCGCGGCCATCCGTGAATAACAATGACCGCACGCTGTATACCGGGCTGCACCACACTCCAGTCGCGGGTAACATGCAGAAGTGCGATGCCCGAGCCCGCTGCTGTGGTCACTTCCAAGCGGCCGTCTTGTAATGCCGGGACAGGAGTGAGTACTTCGGGGTCCATTTGAGCCTGTACCGGTAGCGCGGGGACTGCGAGTACAACAAGAATAGCCAGCAGGGAAATGCCACCTGAAATGCTCTTCTTTGATTTTTCAATACAGATGAGGCTGATGCTGGCCTTGATCTCTTTCATGATGAGTGATGAGGCAGTATGTTGACGGATGTACTGCGTTCGACGGTGATCTCATTCCCGGGCCAAGAAAGCGCTCCGCAGGCGATAGAAACCGCCGCTATGGGTTCAACGTGCTATTTTCATTCTCGCACGGCTTCCTGACGATATGCTGAGCCCCTATCGTCGTTCCGTGGACTGTAGCGTGCCTTTTTCCTATATAGCAGTAAAACGAAGTTACACGATGCAGCTTTGCCGTGTCCACCCACCGATCAATCGTCGCTTCACGCCACCTTCTCTCGGATGAGCTCGAAATCCACCGCCGCGTCGATCTTGCGCAACAGGTGCCCCTTGGGCACGAGCATCTCGATGGTCACCATCTCTATCTCTAACTCGTGCTGGACAGCGGTCGGTTTTTTGAGCGTGACCGATTAAACAATAAAGCCTTGGCTCTCGCCAAGGCTTTGCCATCAATCTGAACCTGCTTTGCAGGCTTTTTTTAATGTCGTTTTCATCACTCAAATCGCGCTTTAAGCGGCTGCACCAACTCAGGCTTGCGGCGGTAAATTCGTCTGGTCGTCCGTGCGTCAGCATGGGCTAACAATGCGCGGGCTTGCTCCAGGCTATCGGCGTCACTCGCGCACTTGGCGCGTAGGTCATGGTCGGTGAAAGATTGCGTCACCTTCGTTTCCGTCAACACGCGAACCATGAACCGCTGCCACATGGAATCCCAGCCGCTGAAGTCGTCTCTCTCTTCATTGTAATAGCTGGTCCCGGTACGGGTGCAGAACAGTAGATCGACCTTTTTCGGACGTGCTTCCATAGCTTGAAACACCTCGTCGCGCAAATCCGGCGTCCAGGCGTAAATGGTTCGCTTGCCGGTCGAATTCTTCACCTTCCGGCGTTGCACGTGGATGCCGTCTTCCTTAAAATCCTCCGAAGGAACCAAGCGCAGTAGGTCCCCTTTTGAAATTCCGGTCAGCAACTTAATGCGCATGTAAGCCTGGATGATGGGGACGCCCGACGATCCTCCGTTCGACTGCCGTTTGAGCGCTAAGCACTCCACAATTTCCCAATCCTCCACGTATCGGTCGCGGGGCTTTTGCCCTTCTAGGCGCATCTGCCCGATGAAAGGATGCCGATCGACGTAACCCCACTCCACCGCTTTTGTGAATGCATGTGACAGCAGTGCCACTGCTCTTCGCGCTGCCACCTTCTTCGGTGACTTATCGATGAACTGATAGACGAGCTGTGGACGGATGTCGGTGAGCAGCAGCTCACCGAACACCCCACGCAGCCGACCCACGTATCGATTTCCGTCGAGCTGCTGCTTCACCCCCTTGGTCGGCACTACTTCCAGAGCGTACCTGTCCAGCAGCTGCGCAACGGTTTCTGCCGCATCCAATTTCTCCAGGCGCGCCGCCCAGGTCCTATATGCCTCTGGTAATGTGCCGCCGAGACGGAACTTCTTTTTACCATCCCAACGCGACTCAAGGCCGGCCGGTACATGATAGTAGTATGCACCGTGGTGCAGTACCCAACGCGTAGGCAGTCCTCGATGTTGCGCACTTCTTGGCTTAGGCATATTTCAGTGCCTCCCACTTCGGCTCACGCACACGCTTGCTGCTCTCAACGTTACCACCCAAGAGTTTATCCACGTGCGCGCTAAGAACCACCAAGGATCCGTCCGCGCGGACCCGGTACTGAATTCCCATTGTATTGAGTGTGCCGATGAACAAGCCTTCGCGCTGGCCAATGGTGCCAACCTGATGTACGTGGAAGATGCCGCACGGCGCCTGCGGCAGGCGCTGGAAACCCGCTTTGGCGCTTGCGCGGTACGGGTGGCCCACTTCGAAAGCCTTCATGCCCACGACGCCGTGGCAGCCACTGCCACGCCAGGCTGGCAAGACCGCGTGCGTTAATGCGGCAGACGAAACTTGTCCATGGTGCGGGAGGGCAGTGGCAGCCTACCCCGAACCGGGGTATCGTTGCCGCTTTCGTGTTCTTGTGTATCCAAGCTGCCCATCATGTCCGCTCCCTTTCCTTCTTCCCTGCAGCGCCTGCAATATGCCGCCTTCTCCCCTGGTCCGCGCCTGCTGATCCGGGGCG
>NZ_BADI01000620.1:0-6414 GCF_000333555.1 Herbaspirillum sp. B65
CACCCTTCCGCAGCTTCACACCCGGCCAGTTGCTGCTGGACTCCAGCCTCAACGGCGGCAAACCCGGCATCAACAGCGCCCCGGCCACTACCGGCAAATCGGCCGAGCTGGGCATCAAGCTGGAGCTGCTGGAGCGGCGCGCCATCCTGACCGCCGCCGTGTATCGCGCCAGCCATACCAATGTGCTGCAATTTGCCTTCCCCGATGCCAACTCGCCCTTCAACCGCTACACCCTGCTGCCCTCGGCGGTGAGCCGCGGCGTGGAACTGAGCCTGTCGGGACGCCTGGCGCGCGGCTGGAACATCATCGCCAGCTACAGCTACAACCTCTACAGCCCCGCCGCCAACACCGAGGACGACCGCCGCCTGGCGCAGTTCCCCCACCATCGCGCCAGCCTCTGGAGTACCTACGACCTGCAATCGGAAGCCTGGCGCGGCTGGGGCTTCGGGCTGGGGCTGACCGCCCGCAGCGGCTACATGGCCTTCAGCGATGCCGATTCCCAGGTGCGCATCGGCGGTCAGACCCGGGTCGATGCCAGCCTCTACTACCGCTGCGCTGCCGGCCGCACCACCCTGGGCATCCGCAACCTGTTCGACCGTCGCCTCTTCAGCGACTTCGCCACCACCACCATCGGGGTGGAACCGGCGCGCACGGTCACGCTGACCCACGTGGTGGAGTTCTAGGGCCAACAAGCTTCACCCAGCCCCGCTGTGGGGGCATGAAAAAACACTGAAAAAAAATTTGTAACAGACCGTCATTTCAGCCGGCTCGTTGCACAAGCAAGACAGAGAGCTCCCTTTCTCTGTGTTCATCGTGCAAGGAGTTGTGCCCATGACTTTCGTTACCATCCCCCATTCCCACGGGCCCTATGGCTTGATGCTGGATGTCCAGGAGCCGCTGCTGGCCAGCCTGAGCCTGGTGTTGCTGGCCCTGGCCTGCTACCTGTTCTGGCCCGGGGTGGCGCTGTGCTACCACCTGGTACGGGCAGGCGCGAGCTCATTGACCCGGCCCGCTGGCCTGACGCCCTCCCTGCCGGCCTCGCCGTGCGCAGCGCCAGAACCACGCACGGTACGCAAGCTGACCCTGCTGGATGCCCCTGACCATCCACGCCGGCTGCTCTCGCGTCTGGCGCGGCAGATCAAGCTGCACGCGCGCAGCCTGCTGCATCCGCACCAGACCCGGCGCTGGCTGGACTTCTGGAACATGACCTCGACCCATGCGGCGCTGGCCGTGGCCTCGCCGCGCCTGCTGCACAAGATCTACCGTCCTTACCAATCGCTGCGCCTGCGCCGCCCGGAGCGGCTGGAAATTCTCACCAGCCACTACGACTTCATCATCCGTCGCGGCTTGGCGCCGCTGGTGCTGCAAGCCGCGCACCAGCACATTCCCATCGGCCAGTTCCAGGGCAAGTCGGGCGATACCTATGAAGTGCGCCTGGCCGCCATGGATAACCTGGACCATGAAGGCGAACTGATCCTGCACCTCTACCGCGATGAGCAGCACCTGTTCTCGACGGCCTTCACCATCTGCCGCCAGCATCAGGGCTGGATCGTGCGCCTCGGTTGCATACAGGGGTCGCGCGCGGCCGACAGCCGCGAACAGATCCGCCGCGCCACGCGCGACATGTTCGGCCTGCGCCCCAAGTCCCTGATGATCCGGCTGGTGCGTGCCATTGGCGCCGGCTATGGCTGCCAGCGCGTACTGCTGGTGGGCAATGGCAATCGCGTGACCAACCGGCGCGGTAAGCGTGACCACGTCCATGCCGATTACGACGCCTTCTGGCAAGAGATCGGCGCGGCCCGGCGCAGCGATGGCGACTACGAGTTGCCCTGCGAGGAAGCCCTCACCGACATCAACGCACTGCCCTCGCGCAAACGCGCCGAAGCCCGGCAACGCCTGGCGCTCACGCAACTGGTCGCGCATCAGGTGCGACGCATGTTGGTACGCAACGGCAGTTAAGGACTCGCAGGCCAGTTCCAACGATCCCTCTCTACGGAGGCAGCATGGCAACATCTACCGGTTCCATCTCCACCTCGGCCGGTCCGCTGGACGTGGCCAATCTGGTCACCCAACTGGTCGCCGTGGAAAGCAAGTCACGCCTGGCGCCGCTGGCCAGCAAGGCCGATGGCTTCAATGCCTTGATCTCGGCCTTTGGCAACCTCAGCACGGCGCTGACCACCTACCAGAATGCGCTGGCCGGGCTGACCGCGGCCAAGTTCAGCGCGCAAAAGGCGGCCGTGGTCAACAGCGGCAAGAGCGCTGATGGCAAGACCGCCGCCGACGCCGTCAGCGCCGATATCAACGTCGACGATTCCACCCGCGCCCTGGCCCAGAAACTGCAGTCCAGCGGCTTTGCCAGCGGCCACCTGTTCCGTGCCGGCGATTCCCTGGCCATCAAGGTGGGTGACAAGCCACCGACCTTTATCACCCTCAAGGCCGACGCTACCGTCAGCGGCTTGCGCGAGGCCATCAATGCCGCCAATGCTGGCGTGAGCGCCAGCGTCATGCGCGACGATGCGGGCGAGCACCTGGTACTGGAATCCAATACCGGCGGCACCGCCCACACCCTGAAGGTGCGCTCCAACAACAGCCTGTCAGCCATCAGCTTCGATCCCCAGCAAAACCGCTCCGGCGCCATGACCCAGACCCAGGCCGCGCGCGACGCCAGCAGCGCGGCCGCCGGCAGCTATGCCATCAGCGTGGAGCAACTGGCACAAGCACACAAGCTCAGTTCGGCGGGCATCAGCCCAGGCACCACCTTCGACGTGGGCGTGCTGGCCATCAAGACCGGCACGGGATCGACCGCCCTCATCAAACCCAACAACCACAGCTTGAGTGGCGTGCGCGACGCCATCAACGCCGCCGATGCGGGGGTGAACGCCGCCATCGTCAGCGATGGCAAGCAGGAACACCTGGTGCTGACCGCCAAGCAAAGCGGCGCACAGAACGCGATTCGGGTATCGGGCACGGGCGACTTCGCGGTCTTTGCCTCGGACCCTTCCGGCCAGCTCAGCACCGCGTCGGTGGCAACCGACAAGCGCTTTGGCAAAGGCACGATCAGCCTGGCCGTGGGTGGGCGCAGCTTCGATCTTGCACCCACAGCCAGCGCCGCCGGTTCGGCACCAGGGCTGGCCGATGTGGCGCGCGCCATCAATGAGGCCAAGTCGGGCGTGACGGCCAGCGTACAGCGGGAAGGCCAAGGCGAGAAGGCCGTAGAACGCCTGGTGTTGAGCAACAGCGGCAGCGAGCCCGTGAGCCTGCGCGGCAAAGGCGACTACGCGCTGCTCTCGGCCAGTGCCATGGGTCAATTGCAACGGCCTCAGGATGCCCTCCTGAGCGTCGATGGCGTGGCCATCAGCGCCACCACCAACAAGATAAGCAATGCCATCTCGGGCGTGACCCTGAACCTGAACAAGACCACCACCGCCAATGACCGCTTCACCCTCACGGTGAGCAACGACACCAGCGGCGCCAGCAGCGCCGTCACCAGTTTCGTCAATGCCTTCAATGCCTTGTCCAAGACACTGGCCGAGCTCACCCGGCAAAGCCCGTCCAAGGTGCGCGGCCAGGCCGGTGAACATGGGCCGCTGGCAACGGAAACGATGGTGCAAAGCCTGATCGGCCAGATCCGCCATGCCGTGCTGGGCGCGGTGGCGGGTAATGAGCATGGTTCGCTGGCGGCCATCGGCGTGAGCTTCAAGAAGGATGGCACGCTGGCCCTGGATAACGCGCGCCTGACCAAGGCCGGCAATGGCAACTTCGATGCAGTAGCGCGCCTCTTTACGGCCAAGGAGGGCGTGGTCACCCGTAGCCAGGCGCTGCTGGAGAAGGTGCTGGGTGAGCAGGGTCTGCTGGCCGGCAAGACACGCAGCCTGCAAAACAGCCTCAAGACCGTCACCGACCAGCAGGCCGCCGCCCGCGAGCGGCTGGCCACGCTGCGCGATAGCTACACCAATCAGTTCAATCGCCTCAACGTCACGCTGGCCAAGATGCAGAGCACCCAAAACTACCTGGCCCAGCAACTGGCGCGCCTGCGCAAGTTGTGATCCGGTGCCCCAAAAAACCTCCCCCTCACCCCTCACCCCACAGAACGGAGCTACCAGCATGAGTTTTCAACAGGGTTTAAGCGGCCTGCAGGGCGCAGCCAAACACCTGGAAGTGGTCGGCAACAACGTCGCCAACGCCAGCACGGTGGGCTTCAAGCAAGGACAGGTGCAGTTCGCCGACGCCTATGCCAATTCCATGAACCGCTCCGGCAACTCGCCGGTGGGGATAGGCGTGACGGTGGCCAATGTCAGCCAGGCCTTCACCCAAGGCAACATCGCCAGCACCAACAATGCGCTGGACGTGGCCATCAATGGCGATGGCTTCTTCCGCCTGGCGGCCAATCTCAACGACCAGTCGCCGCGCTATGGCCGCAACGGTCAATTCCAGTTGAACAAGGATGGTTACCTGATCAACCCCAGCATGAATGGCGCCTACCTCACCGGTTACCCGGCCGGCGCCGTGGGTGGTGATCCGGTGCCGCTGAAGATCGACACGGCCACCCTGCCGGCCACGGCCACCTCGCGCGTGGCCAGCAAGATCAACCTCGATTCGCGCAAGGGCGTGCCCACCATCAAACCCTTCGATCCCACCAATCCCAACAGCTACAACAATTCCACCGGCGCCACCGTCTATGACAGCCTGGGCAATCCCTATTCGCTGCAGACCTACTACGTCAAGAGCGCCCCCGCAGGCAGTCCGCCCAGCACCACCTGGTCGGTCTACGGCAGCCTGGATGGCAAACTCATCAGCGCCGCGGCACCGGCCAGCGGACCGCAACTGCTGGGCACGCTGCGCTTCGACGCCAGCGGTGCGCTCACGGCCAACACCGGCATGTCGCTGGACTTGAGCACCCTGGCCAAGGGCGGGGCCAGCTTCCCCGGCCCGATCACCCTGAACTATGCCGGCTCGACCCAGACCGGATCGGCCTTCGCCAACCTGGCCCAGAGCCAGGATGGCTCGCCGCCCGGCACGCTCTCCAGCTTTGCCATCGGCAAGGACGGCAGCATCGTGGGCAGCTACAGCAACCAGCAGACCAAGGTACTGGGCCAGGTGGTGCTGGTGAACTTCGCCAATCCGAACGGCTTGCAACCCATCGGCAACAACCTCTACCAGGCCAGCGCCGCAGCCGGCAGTCCGCTGGTGGGTACGCCCACTACCGGTACCTTCGGCGCGCTGCATGGTCGGGCGGTCGAACAGTCCAACGTCGACCTGACGGCCGAACTGGTCAACATGATCGTCGCCCAGCGCGTCTACCAGGCCAATTCGCAAAGCATCAAGGTGCAGGATACAGTGCTGCAAACCTTGGTCAGCCTGCGCTGAGGATGTGCATGGAACAGCGTGTACATCCACCTTATCCGCTCATCGGCATCGGCCCGGTCCCCGTCCCTGGTGCCGCATTGACCATGCCGGTCGAGACCGACATGCGCGACCTGATCGACGACGCCCTGAACCAGGTCATGGAAGAGGCGGCGGGCGAGGCGCGCTTATCGCGGGGTACCCTGGGACGTTGCGCCGACTACGCCCTGGTCGGCGCCCGCGTGCTGCGCCTGTTGCTCAAGCGGCCCTACGTGGCCTTGTCGGGCGGCGAGATCATCGATTGTGGCAGCGGACTCTACGTCGCACTGCATCCGGCGCGCCATGCCCGACGACATGCGCGCAAGCTCTCCGAACTCAAGGATTACCATTGCTGGATCGAAGCCCGGCATCCCATGTCCGATGGCAGCCTGCGACGCGAGATCATCGATTTCACCATGCGCCACGATCCGCTGGTGGCCACCGTGTGCGGGCTCCCCTTTACCCGGGCCGAAGTGCGCAACTACCTGTGGGAATGGCACGAGGACATCGCCCCGCTACCGTTGGCAGCACGTGCCCAGCTCCCGCCCAATAGCCGCAGCGGCGACTGGATGTGGACCGACCACGACTGCCAGCGGCTCTTGAAGAGATACGAACAAGACCATGCCGGCCTGCACGACCGCTTGACCGGGCAGGTACTGCACAAGCTGGTGGACGCGATGGAGGCACGCGATGAGATCCGGTCGCTTTCCTTCATGTCGGCCAGGAAGTCGGCCTGAACAGGGGCGTCGCTGCGCCCCTGCCGGAAGAATCGTTCACATGAGGCGCTTGGGACTCAAAGCCGCCGCCTCCACGCCGAAACGCGCGATATGCGCCGGCACGGCTTCGCCCCGGATCAGCGCGGCATAGGCTTCGCCGGCGGCGGGCGAGGACTGGATGCCATAGCCCCCCTGCCCGGCCGCCCAGAAGAACCCGGGCAGATTGGCATCGTAACCTCCGACGAAACTGCCATCGGCCACGAAGGAGCGCAAGCCGGCCCATACATGTGCCGGGCGGCGATTCCAGGGTGGGGCG
>NZ_BADI01000619.1:0-7490 GCF_000333555.1 Herbaspirillum sp. B65
GCGCGAGGACAGATCCATGTTCCGGAAGCGATTTCGGCAGAGGCCTGTTCGATGGTATGCGTTCCTTCGCGCACCTTGCCGACGATGGCCACCAGACTGTCGCGCATCTGCTTGATGGCAAACAGCAGGCTGCTGGTATCACCGGGCTTGGTCTGCACGTCAGAGGTCAGATCACCTGCGGCGATCTGCTGGGCGATCTCGGCCGCGTAAGCCGGCTCGCCGCCGAGTTGCTTCAACAGCCCACGGGTGATGGCAAACGCCACGAGGACGGAAATGATGGCCACGATGATGGTCAACACGGCCACGACAACCGATGTCCGCGAAGCCATCTCGTTGGTGGCTTCGTGCGCCTTGATGTTTTCAGCGCTGACTTCGTCGATGACCTTGTTGATATCGAGCACGATCTGGCGACGCAGAGGACTACAGTCGTTGACCAGGAAGTCACGATACTCTTCCATCTTGCCGCCTTCGCGATACTGGCGCGGCCGCTTCAGCTCATCCGCCATCTTCAGCAAGCCGGCACGCACCGTCTCGAAGTTCTTGTTACCGGCGAAGGTCGGCTCCATGTCGCGCAAGGCCTTCAGGTAGAGCTGCTTCTGTTCATCGACGATGGCCAGCTCTTTCTGTGCATCGCTGTCACTGCGGAAGACATAGGCATTGCGGGCGGCGATGCCGGTCTGATCAAGGGCTTCGCGCGCAAAGTAAAGCGGTACCAGCCGTTGATCCTGGACCGCGTCGGCGGCCTTGATGGATGCCGTCAGCGAACTGATGCTGGTCAGCGAGATGGCAGCGAGCACTACCGTAAGCGATAGTGACACGGCAAAAGCCAGTAACAGCTTGGTGCCGATTTTCATATTTCTGAACATGTTCATGTTTTGATTCCCCCTGATAAAATACGAGTTCCGAATGTTGATCAATCTTTAGAGAATAATCCGATTTGATAATGACTATAGGCAATTCTCACTAATATTGATGTAGGGATTTTCCCTATAAATCGGAGTTCGAACTTGACCACGGAAAAAATGCGAGTAGTCACGCACACCCAACACGGAAGCGCATATACTCGAAACTTTTTCTCGCAGCCATACGCACTTCCTATCCGCCTTGTAGCAACAACTGCGGCCTTACAACTCCACCAGCACAATCCCTTCCAGACTGAGTGCTAACGCGGCAGCCCCGCCGGGTGCGGCGTAACATCCACGGCATGGCGCATCATCGTGGCCGCAGCGGCAGTAGCGCGACGGAAGTCCCCACTGCCCAGCTTGAAGATACTCACGGTTTCCGACAGCCGGCTCGACTGCTCCTGCAGTGACTGCGCCGCGGCCGCCGCTTCTTCCACCAGTGCTGCATTCTGCTGGGTGACTTCATCCATCTGCACGATGGCTTGATTGATCTGCTCGATGCCATCGCTCTGTTCACCACTGGCCGCCGTGATCTCGGCGACCACGTCGGTGACGCGCTTGACGCTGGCCACCACTTCGCTCATGGTCGCGCCGGCCTGTTCGACCAGGCGGCTGCCGTTTTCCACCCGCGCCACCGAGGTATCGATCAGGGACTTGATTTCCTTGGCCGCTGCCGCGCTGCGTTGGGCCAGGGTGCGCACTTCGGAAGCCACCACCGCAAAGCCACGGCCCTGCTCACCGGCGCGCGCCGCCTCCACTGCGGCATTCAAGGCCAGGATGTTGGTCTGGAACGCGATGCCATCGATGACGGTGATGATCTCCACGATCTTGCGCGAAGCTTCGTTGATCTCACTCATGGTATGCACCACCTCACCCACCACGCTACCGCCCTGGATAGCCACCTGCGAAGCGTTGGCGGCCAGGGTGTTGGCCTGACGTGCGTTGTCGGCGTTCTGCTTTGACGGGGGAGGTCAGTTCTCCCATGGCCGAAGCGGTTTCTTCCAATGCCCCGGCTTGCTGCTCGGTGCGCGAAGACAGTCCCAGGTTGCCGGTAGCGATCTCGGAAGACGCCGTATTGATGGTATCGGTGCCCTCGCGCACCAGCGAAACGATGCGATGCAGGTTGTCGTTCATGGACTTGAGCGACGCCAGCAGCACACCGGTTTCATCCTTGGAGGTAGCGGCGATCTGCACCGTCAAGTCACCTGCGGCCACGGCGGTGGCCACTTGCACGGCTTCATTGAGCGGACGGGTGATGGAACGGGTGATCCACAATGCAGCCAGTATCGACAACACCACGACCACCGCCGACAGCACCACCACGGTATTGACCGCATTGGCCGAGGCCGCATTGCTCTTGGCCACGCTCTGATCCATCAGTGAAGCCTGGAAGGCCGTCATTTCATTGAGCGCGACGAAATACCTGTCCTGGGCCGGAATCACTTCCTTGAACAGGTGCTCGCTGGCCTCCGCCTTTTTCTGCTGGCCAATCAGCTCCCACAGCTTGTCGCGCGGCTTGGCATAGCCCACACGTGCTTCCTTGAGCCGATCGAATATCTCCTTGGCCCGGGGATTATTGAGGCGCTTTTCCAGATCCACCATGAGCTCGTTCACCTCACGGGTACCGTTCTTGGCGCGCTCCAGATACTTGTCCGCAGTGGCCTGGTCAGGCGCGATGATGGCGTTGCGCAAGGCTCGTGCGGCGATGTTGACCTTCTCGCCGATCTGGTTGATCAAGGCTACCTTGACGTAGCGGTCATTGACGATTTCATCGGTGGCATCGCTGACCACCCACAGGCTCTTCACCCCGACCACCGCGATGACGCACATCACTGCGATCAATGCCGCAAAGCACACGCCAAGCCGAACGCTGATCTTGATATCCCTGATTTTCATATCCCACCCCTATGTTCGTTTACACCCGAGCCAACTCAAGAAATCCCTTCCGCAACAACGCCCCCCGGCATCTGCGGCCCAACAGACTATAAACGATTTATTTATTGAATTCATCAAAAATGTTTCCATGCGGAAAAATCGTCTCTTTTTTGTGCCATAGTTAATAGACCGACCACGAACCCGCGAGAAACAATGATGATTGTTGCGCGGAAACCCAGGCCAGAAGCAATGTCTGACTGCAACATAAAAAAGCGGGCAGAAAACGAAAAAGCAACGGCGGACTTAATGCATATCAAATTTCGTCAGGGTTGAAGGCTGTTTTGTATTGCAATAAAGGAAATTAACCGGCTATTGGATTAAAATTCAAATGATTAATTTGATTAATTTAATTCCAAATGAGCATGACTCACCAAGGCGTGGAGTTCGCAATGCCCCTCGACCTGCTCACCGACCACCCGCACGCGCCAGCCATGCTGGACGGCATGACCGGCATCCCCAACCGGCGCTACCTGGATGAACAACTGCAACTGGCCATGCAACACGCCAGCGACAGCAAGAGCGCGCTATCGCTGGTGATGTTCGACGTCGATTTCTTCAACAAGTACAACGCCCTGTACGGCCACATCCAGGGCGACTACTGCCTGCAGGACATCGCTCGCACCGTGCGCAGCGCGCAACGCCGTCACGGCGACCTGGCGGCACGCTACGGCGGAGAAGAATTCGTACTGCTGCTGCCCGACAGCGACCTAGCCGCTGCCCACAAGCTCGCCCAGCAGGTGGTCGATGGCGTGCGCGCACTGAAGATTGCGCATGAAGGCAATGCCGCAGGGGTGGTCACCATCAGTGCGGGAGTGACGTCTTGCGTGCCGCCTCCGGAGACGCCCATCGCGGACATTTTCGCCAGCGCCAACCACGCTCTGTATCACGCCAAGCAAGCCGGGCGCGACCAGGTGCAGGATTGTCCAGCGTTGTCGGCCGTCAGTGGTACGGCCTGAAACACGCACCGGAAAAGCCTCATTCCGCCCCAACCACTCGCAATAGAAAAAGCCCTGACACCAGCCCGCGCCAAGCTGCGAACCCACAAAAATCACTGACAAATCACTGACTCGCGCACTGGCTGCCGGCAGATATGTCGAGAAAAACTTTACACTTTATTCATATCCCGCCCACCGCAACCCGCCTGAAGTCCGCTTCCCACCTGTCCAAAAAGCAGTCACCGTGTACGCGCAGGGCCGCTCGCACGTACAGGCATTTACACCTGTCAATTTCTCTTATAATTTGCAACGTATCCTATGGCGTGCCGACGGAGAACTGGTGATGAGACCAGATCCACGCTGCCGCCCCCTGCAACGACAATCGACTCGCATTTTTTGCAAGCCACCAGATGAGTTCTTCTATGATGTCCGACCGACTCGGCGCCATGAACAAGATCGAAGCCATGTTCATCGAACATCATGGCTGGCTGCGCACGCGCTTGCGGCGCAGCGTGGGCGATGCCTACGCGGCCGATGACGTGGCTGCCGAGACCTTCACGCAGTTGCTCAGTTCGCCGCCGCCCCAGGAAGTGCGCGAACCACGGGCCTTGCTGACCACCATTTCGCGCCGCATCGTCTATGAACTGTGGCGCCGCCGCGACCTCGAAGAAGCCTGCCTGCAGGCGCTCGCCCATCACCGCGAACAAGACCAGGCGATCTCGCCGGAAGACCAGTTGCAACTGCTGCAGGCCTTGCGCGCCATGGACCAGGCGCTGGCCGGCCTGAGCGCCAAGGAATGCGCAGCCTTCCTGCTCTACAAGCTCGATGGCCTGACCTACCAGGCAATTGGCGAACAATTGCGCATCACCCCCAGCGTGGCCCGACGCTACGTGGCCAAGGGCCTGCTGCAATGCTATAAGGCCGCCGGCTTCGCGCCGCTGGAGTAAAGCTGCGCATGAAGAACGAGGACAAGATCGTCGAGCAGGCCATCGACTGGATGCTGCAGATCGAACAGGGCGAACTGGGTGCCGCCCAACAGATCGCCTTTGAACGCTGGAAGGCGGCCGATCCGCGCCATGCCACGGCCTATGCCAACCTGACGCAATCGGTACAGCAGTTCGACATCCCGCGCCAGGTCGGCGCCGCCCCCGACATCCTGCGCAACACGCTGCAGCACAAGAGCCGACGCCGCAAGACCCTCAAGCAGATCGCCGCCCTGGCCGGACTGGCCGTGGGCGCCGGCGCGCTACTGAATCGCATTACCCCGCTGGAGGGACTGAGCGCCGATCTGCACACCGGTACCGGGGAGCGCCAGCGCAGCGTGCTGGCCGATGGCAGCATCGTCACCTTGAATGCGCGCAGCGCCATCGACCACCAGATCCTGCCCGGCTCGCGCCAGATCCGCCTGCTGGCCGGCGAGATGCAATTGCAGGTCGCCGCGCACGGCGCCCTGCCGTTTTCGGTGGACACCGTACACGGCAGCGCCAGCCTGATGGATGGCACCCTGATGCTGGCCCTGCAACCGCTGCGCACCGACCTGGTCGCGCTACAGGCGGCCCAGGTGCTGGTGACCACCCGCAACAATACGCGCGGTGCGCTGGCCGGTGGCCAGCATAGCTGGTTCGACAGCGACAGCATCGGCACCCCGCGCGCCAACGCCGGAGGCGAAGCTTCCTGGGTGGATGGCTACTACACCGCCTCCAATAGTTCACTGGCCGAGGTGGTGGCGGCACTGCGCCCTTATCGCAAGGGCATCGTGCGACTCGATCCTGCAGTGGCCGAGTTGCGCATCAGCGGCGCCTTCCCGCTCGACGATACCGACCGCGCCCTGTCGGCACTGGCCAGTGCCCTGCCAATCACGGTCAGCCGGGTCAGTCCCTATTGGGTGACCATCAGTTCGCGCGCCTGATCCCAATCCCTCCCATGCAAGCGCGACGCCTCGCCCTCCTGCTGGCACACTGCCTGGCTGCCATCCCCATGACCGCCGTCGCGGAAGCCACCTCGGCACCAGCGGCAGCGGCGTCGCTGCAGCCGCGGCAGTTCAGTTTCCAGGTGCCGGCCGGTAGCATGGAGTCGGCCTTGGTGGCCATCGCCCGTGCGGCCGGTGGCATCGTGCTGTTCGAGCCGGCTGCCGCGGCCGAGCTGCGCAGTCCCGGCGTGCAGGGCAGCTACACGCTGCAACAGGCACTGCAACTGGCCTTAGCCGGCAGCCCCCTGCAACTGGTACCACACACCGATGGCTCCTTCGGAGTACGCCGTCCAGCCGTCAACAGCGATGCGGCGAGCGCCGATCCGACGGCGGTGCCACGCTACAACCCGCCGCTACCACCGGTATTGAGCACCGGCCTGGGCCAGACCCGCGGCACCAGCCACGGCTACCTGGACAGTGGCTTCCTGGCCACCGACAGTCGGCTGGCCACGCGCAACGAAACGCCGTTGTCGGGCTTACCCGTCTCCTTGCAGGAAATCACCAGCAGCGTGCTGGAAAGCCAGCAATCGCGCTCGGTGGTGGACAGCCTGCAAAACATCAGCGCGGTCGCCTATGGTCGCGGCGATGGCATCGACCAGGCCGGTACGCTCTACGTGCGCAGCTTCATCGCACCGGTCATGCGCGATGGTTGGGCCGACCTGGTCTCGTTGTCCAACGTGACCAATGGCCGGGTCGCCGGCTCGCGCAGCATCACCTCGCTGGACGTGCCCATCGCCGCCATCGAGCGGGTGGAAGTGCTGGGTGGGGCCGATTCCATCGTGGTGGGCGGGCCGATGGAACCGGGCGGCTCGGTCAATATCGTGACCAAGCAACCGGTGGCCGAGCGCATCGCCGAGTGGACCCTGGAACTGGACAACCGCGGCCATCGCCGCAGCACCCTCGACCTCGGTGGCAGCCTCAGCCAAGACCGCGCCTGGACCTATCGCACCGTACTCTCGGCCACCCACGACAAACGCACCCTGGACGGCTACGACGGCGCGCGCGAGTTCTACCTGGCGCCCTCGATCGGCTACCAGGACCGCGATACCGCCCTGGTAGCAGGCGTGAGTCATCACGTCACGCGCACCCCGTTCGGCGGCTACCAGAGCGCCATGCTCACCAGCGACGGCCCCGGCCCCAACATCCGCAGCGCGCCCTGGGGCTTGCCCGACGACCACAGCCAGGCCACCAAGAGCGAGTTGTTCTACACCTGGGAACAGGCGCTGGGCGCAGACTGGCGCTTCAACAGCAAGGCCCGCATCACGCGCTTGCGCTATGCCTCCGCGGGCTACACCAACTGTGCCGTGACCGACCTCGATGCCGGCACCGGCCTGTGCGTGGCCGACCAGTCGCTGCTGCATACCGACAGCATCAGCCTGGACAACAATGTCTCGCGCAAGATCGTCAGCGGCGACTGGCAGCACACGGTCATGCTCGGCGCCAGTTTTTCGCGCACCCGCTTGCGCAGCTATAGCGATGGCAACAACGCCAACGTGGTGGGCGTCTCCTGGCCGCCGTCCACGGCAGCGCTGCCCCCCATCGACGGCCCGCGCAGCCTGATCAACGGCGACGATGCCATCTACACCTCCAACCTCTACCTGCAGGATCAGATCCGCTGGCAACGCTGGTACCTGCTGGCCAATGTGGGCTACGAACAGGAGCGCAACAACTTCTCGGACGACGTCGACCAGAACGGCGTGGTGCACGACACCTCAGCGCCGCGCCACAGCCCGGTCTATAACCTGGGCA
>NZ_BADI01000618.1:0-8817 GCF_000333555.1 Herbaspirillum sp. B65
CCGGTCTACGATGGGCTCACCAGTTGTCGCCTGCTCAAGGCCAATTCGAGTACGCGCAACATCCCGCTGATCTTCCTCTCGGCAGCCGCCGCCACCGAAGAAAAAATCACCGGGCTGAGCGCGGGCGCGGTGGACTACATCACCAAGCCCTTCGATTTCGAGGAAGTGCGGTTGCGCCTGTGCGTACACCTGCGCACGCCGCTGCACACCGAACCCTTGCCAACGACCACCCCCTCGGTGACGCCGGGCCTGCACAGCGGCTCCAGTACCTTCGACATGGTGTTGTTCCAGGCCGCACGACGGTTGATGCTGGACAAGCTGGACCAGCCGCTGAGCTTGAATGCCCTGGCCGCCGCCGTAGGCACCAATGCGCGACGCCTCTCCAGCGCCTTCAAGCATTGCGCGGGCGTGACCGTGTTCGATTTCCTGCGTGAAGAACGCATGAAGGAAGCCCGACGCCTGCTCTCGGAAAGCACGCTGGACATCGGCGCCATCGCCCTGGCGCTGGGCTACAGCAACACGGCCAATTTCTCCACGGCGTTCCGCGAGCGTTTTGGAATGCCGCCCAGCCAGTTCCGCCGTTGACACGAACTGATGCGGTTTCTGTATCGAAGGCCATGGCGGCTCCTGCTCTGCTGCCTGCTGGTGTGGTTTGCCGGCCCGCCGCAGATGGCGTGGTCGATTGATCTGGCGCGCATTGCCCAGAGCATGAGCGTGACGCAGCAACTGCAATTGCTGCGCGACCCCGATGGTAAGCACCTGCTCTCCAGCGCCATGGACAGCACGCAATGGAGCGCCATCACCGCCCCGCAATTGCAGCAAGGCTACAGCACAGGCGCCTTCTGGCTACGCGGCCAGTTGCGCAATGACAGTACCGCTCCCGTGACACGCTGGTTGGGGCTGGGCTCGGCGCGCCTGCAGGATGTGCGGCTGTACCTGCCCACTGCGCAGCAGGCCCAGACGGGCTGGCGCGACGTCACGCCGCAGTATGCCGGCACGCTCTATCCCCTGGCCTCACGCCAGGTGCGCAGTCGCGCCGCGCTGTTCCCGATCACGCTGGCAGCGGGCGAAGAGCGCATGGTGATCCTGCGCGTGGCCGGCGATTCGGCCCTCGATCTGGCCGTAGCGCTATGGGAACCTTCGGCATTTCGCCAGGAAGAAGGCCGGGAACTGGCGATCCAGGCTTTCGTACTGGGGGTGGCATTGTTGCTGGTGGCTTATGCGCTGATCCAGGGCATGGCCTGGCGCGATCGCGGCTTCGTGCTGATGGCCGCATGGGTGCTCACGGCGCTGGCCTACATCGGTGCCTTCCAGGGGTATCTGCATCTGTACCTGGTACCGGGTGGCGAGGCCTGGATCGTGCGTGCCCCGGCCGCGCTGGGCTGTCTGATGACCCTGCTGTATGTGCGGATGAGTTACGTCCTGGTCGGATTGGAGCAACTGCGCGGGTGGAAGCGCATCTATGCGCTCATGAATGGCGTGCTGCTGGCGATAAGCTGCTGGACCGCACTGGGCGACTACCGCAGCACCGCACCACTGGCCAATGCCTCGGCCTCGCTGGCCTACCTGATCTGGCTGGCCTCGATGCTGCACGGCTGGCGACGCGGCCTGCCCAATGCGCGAATGCTGGTGCTGTCCTTCGCGCTGGCCTGGCTGGGAATCTCGTTCAAACTGCTGGAGCTCAATGGCCTGGTCGACCGTAGCCTGCTGCCGGACTGGCATTTTGCGACCCTGTTCCAGATGGGCCTGTTGTGCATGACCACGCTGATGGTCATCG
This sequence comes from Herbaspirillum sp. B65, assembly GCF_000333555.1. Lineage (NCBI taxonomy): Bacteria > Pseudomonadati > Pseudomonadota > Betaproteobacteria > Burkholderiales > Oxalobacteraceae > Herbaspirillum > Herbaspirillum sp. B65. The sequence continues at coordinate 1,778 of NZ_BADI01000618.1, forward strand.
GTCGCGCGCTGGAGCTGCACCGCAAGCACGACCAGATGCAGTGGGCCATGCTCTACCTGCGCGTGCGCGAACAATTGAAGCTGGAACAGGCCGTCACCGCCCGCACCCGTGAGCTGCGCGAAGCCCTGGAGGCGGCCGACCAGGCCAATCGCGCCAAGACCGGTTTCCTGACCCGCATCAGCCACGACTTGCGCACCCCGCTGACCTCCATCCTCGGCTTTGCCGACATGTTGCAGACCGGTGGCGATGAGCGCGCGCGGTATGGCCGCATCATCGTGCGCAGCGCGCGCAACATGCTGGCCATGGTCAATGACCTGATCGATTATGCCCGTGGCGACCGGCTCGACCTGCCGCAGCCGGTGCCGCTCTACGTCCACGCCTTGCTGCACGAGATCGGTCAGGAAGCGGCCATCCTGGCCCAGCGCCAGCACAATGGTTTCGGCCTGCAGGTGGCACCGGAACTGCCGCCGGTACTCAAGCTCGACGCCCGGCGCGTGCGCCGCATCCTCGGCAACCTGCTCGACAATGCCGCCAAATATACCCGCGACGGCAGCATCACCCTCCAGGTACAGTGGCACGCCGCCTCGGCGCAATCGGGCATGGGTGTCATCGAAATGCGGGTGGCCGATACCGGTTGCGGCATCCCGCTGCATTTCCAGACCCGCGTGTTCGAACCCTTCGAACGCGCCCATGCAGACCGCACGCAACCTGGCATCGGCATGGGGCTGGCCATCGTGCGCCAGTGGATACAGCAGATGGGAGGGCAGATCGCCCTGAGCAGCCAGCCTGGGGTGGGCACCACGATGACGCTGCGCCTGCCGGCGGCCATCGGCAGCGAACACGAAATCGCCCGCCACGATGCTCCCGAAGACAGCTGCACCCGCCCCCTGATCGATGGCACCGGCCGACTGATACTGGTGGTGGAAGACAATGCCGACATCGCCCAGTTGCTGGGCGATCAATTGAGCAGCGTGGGCTTTGCGGTGGAATTGCTGGCCGACGGCGAAAGCGCCATCGCCCGCATGACGCAAGCCAACCAGCCCGAGATAGCGCTGGTGTTGACCGACTACCTGTTGCCCGGGGTCCATGGCGACGTCGTACTGCAAGCGGCACGGCGGCATTTGCCGCAGGTGCCGGTATTGCTGCTGTCAGCCACCTTGCAGCCGGAACGCGTCAATGGCGATGAAGAGCAATTCGATGCCTGCCTGCTCAAACCGGTCAACTTCCTGGAACTGCAGGAAACCCTGGGACGCTTGCTGGACCTGGGAAAAATCGACGCCGGCGGCGCCAGCGAAGGCCTGCCGATGCCCCTGGCCCGTCCGCCCGAGGCCAGCCTGGAGCAGGCCCTGGCCTTCATCGAGTACGGCGCAGTGTCGGATCTGCTGGACTGGTGCGATGCCTTGTTGCAGGAGCACCCGCACTGCGCCGGCTTCGAGACGATGGCGCGGCAGTTGGTGATGATGGGGGATTTGTCGGGGCTGGAGAGTCTGTGTCGGCCGTTGGATCGAAGAGATGCAAGGCTGGACGACTAGTCTCGCTCTCTACCTCGTTGATCCTCTGTGGCATTTTCTTCTTCCGGCCGGCTGCGCGCCAGTTCGGCGTTGCGCTGGTTGATCTGGTATTGCTCCTCGGCGTGCTGGTAAGCCAGTTGCTCCTTGGGTGAACGGCTGCAGCCGCTCAGCGCCAGAGTCAACACGGCAGCCACGGCCGTGAGGGCAAGCGGAAGGGGGGCGGGACGGGATCTCATGAGGGTCTCCATTGTCGTATTTCTGCACGGCAATATACTCCTCACCAATTCTCATCGCAAGCTGGGTGCGATTGTCAGGGCCGCCTCAGGTGGCGCTTGCGCCCGGTCAAAGCCGATACGGGCCATGTATGAAGATTTGCGCCACCACCTCCCCTGCAGCAAGGTGTTCGAGGCACTGGTACATGGTCTATATGAATATTCTGACAACCATGCCACCCCCCCTGCTCATGGAGCAGCAGGCACCGAGCAATGAACTGCGGCTCAATCGCGCGCCGCGATCCAGTCCCAGGTATCGGCCGCCGACATCGGGCGCGCAATGCCATAGCCTTGTCCATACTCGCAGCCCAGGTGCTGCAGGATGCGCCGGCAACGCTCGGTCTCCACCCCTTCGGCCACCACCGCGAAGCCCAGCTTTTGTCCCAGATGGATCATCGAGGGCACGATCTGCTGGTCGGAATAATTGCTTTCCATGTTGCGGATGAAGGACTGGTCGATCTTGAGATAATCGGCCGGAATATTCTTGAGGTAGCTGAGGTTGCTGAAGCCCGCACCGAAATCATCGATGGCGACCTTCACGCCCAGGCGCTTGATCTCCTGGATCTTGCTGTAAAGCTTTTCGGGATGCTTGCTCATCGCGCTTTCGGTGAACTCGATCTCGATCAGACCAGCCGGCAGGCGATGTCGGCGCAACTGCACCGCCAGTGTCTGTACCAGGTCGTCATTGTCGAAGTCGCGCGCCGAGACATTGATGGCCACCGGAATGGCCCGCCCCTGGCGCGCCCAGGCGGCGGCCTGTTCGATGCCATGCTGCAGCACCCACAAGGTCACCTGGCGGATCAGCGCACTCTTCTCGGCCAGCGGAATGAACAGCCCTGGAGAGATCACTCCGTGCACCGGATGACGCCAGCGCAACAAGGCTTCGACCCCGGCGCACTGCCCCGACAACAGACCTACCTTGGGCTGGAACTCCAGCCATAGCTGATCGGAGGAAAACAGCGCCGCAGGAATGGCCGAGAGCAGTTCGAAGCTATGCTTCTGCATCTGCCCCAAGGGTTGCTCATAATGGCAGCGCCGGCTGCCGCATTCGCGCGCCACATCGGTGGCCGTCAGCAGCGACGGCACCAATTCATCGGCATCGGTACATTGCGACAGCGGCACGATGCCCACCGACACCTCCAGGTGATGCGGAATGCCCTGATGCTCCACCGTCCGCGCAAAGGCGCGCTCGACTTGCCGCGCCTGCTCTTGCCAGCGCTCCTTGCGCTCCAGGTAGGCGAAGCTGGTGGTGCCGATGCGATAGAGCGCAACCTCGCCCAGCGCCTGGCGCAAGCGTTCCGTGGCCTGTACCAGGAAGCCCTCGACGTAATCCCAGCCGAGCGCCTTGATCATGTCGCCCAGGTAGACCTGATCACAGATGTCGACCGCCACCGCCGTGAGCTTGTCGGAAAAGACTTCGCTGCTGCCGGCCAAGGCCTGCAGGCTTTGCAGGTCGACCAGCAGCCGGCTGCGATTGGGCAGCGAGGTCAGGCTATCGACGTAACTGGACACGCGCAAACTATCCAGGCGGGCCATCACGATGGCCGCCAACTGCGCCAGCGTGTCGGCCTGGGCCGCGCTGAACTGCGCGCGCGGCGACTTGCCGATCAGGCACAGCGTGCCCAGGCGCAAGCCATCGCTAGCCAGCAAGGGGGCACCGGCATAGAAGCGGATGCCTGGTTCGCCGGTCACCAGCGGGTTGTCGGCGAAGCGCGCATCCTGAGTGGCATCGAGCACCACCATCACCTGCTCCTGCTCGATGGCATGGCTACAGAAGGATTGCGAACGCGGCGTGCCTGCCGCCTCCAGGCCGCGCCGCGACTTGAACCACTGGCGATGCTCGGCCACCAGCGACACCAGCGCGATCTCGGTGTTGAACAGGGTGGCCGCCAGTTCGGTCACCAGGTCGCACAATACATCGGGCTGGGTGTCGAGCACGCAATAGGTCTCGAGCAGGGCCAGGCGGTGTTGCTCCTGCACGGCTTGATCGGCTTGCGGGAAGGGCCCCATCCATGGGGGCTCGAGTCGGAGGATATCTGCGTGCATGGGCCAGGCCGAATCAGAAGGTCACCCAGTCGTCGGAGGCGCCGCTCATCGCCCCTGCGCTCATGGGTGCGGCCAGGCGTGGCTGACGCGGCTCCCTGCGCGGCTTGAGCGGTGCCGGGACAACGGCCGGGGTCTTGACCACAGGCGCTACGCTGGAGGTGCTTTGCAGGGGCTCCTGTTCAGCCTGGGCATCAAGGCGGAAGATGCTCACCGCCTGCGCCAGCTCCTGCGCCTGCTCCTGCAGTGATTGCGAAGCCGCCGCCGCTTGTTCCACCAGCGCCGCATTCTGCTGCGTGACCTGGTCCATCTGGCCCACTGCCTGACTGACCTGTTCGATACCGCTGCGTTGTTCCTCGCCGGCTGCGCTGATCTCGTTGATCATGCTGGTCACCCGTTGCACGCTATCGACGATCTCGCGCATGGTGTCACCCGCTTCATTGACCAGCACGCTGCCCGACTCCACCTTGGCCACCGAGTCGCTGATCAAGGACTTGATCTCCTTGGCAGCTGCCGCCGAACGCTGCGCCAGGCTGCGCACTTCGGTGGCCACCACCGCAAAGCCGCGCCCCTGCTCACCGGCCCGCGCCGCTTCCACTGCGGCGTTGAGCGCCAGGATATTGGTCTGGAAAGCGATGCCATCGATCACGCTGATGATGTCGACGATCTTGCGCGAGGATGCATTGATTTCTTCCATCGTCTGCACTACCCGGCTGACCACGCCACCGCCACTGCTGGCGATGTCCGAAGCAGCCTGTGCCATCAGATTGGCCTGGCGCGCATTGGCGCTGTTCTGTTGCACGGTGGAGGTGAGTTCTTCCATCGAGGAAGCGGTTTCTTCCAGCGAACTGGCCTGCTGTTCGGTGCGCGAAGACAGGTCGAGGTTGCCGCTGGCGATCTGGGACGAAGCGGTGGCGATCATGTCGGTGCCGCGGCGCACGCCGGAGACGATACGCACCAGGCTGGCATTCATATCGCGCAAGGCGGCCAGCAGTTCGCCGGTTTCATCACGGCTGGTGACCTCGATACGCGCACTGAGGTCGCCCCCGGCGACTTGCCGCGCCAGACGCACCGCCACGGCCAGCGGGCGGGTGATGTGATTGGACAGCCACCAGGCCAGCAGCATGGCCAGCATCACCGAGATGATGCCGCCGATGATGAGGGTCTTGCCGGTCAAGGCTTCCATCTGGTCCGCGGCGTCGCTGCGTTGCTGCAGCAACTGGCTTTCGGCGTGCTCCATGTCGGCGAAGATGGCACGCATATTGTCCATCTCGGTCTTGCCGCGACCACTCTGAGCCAGGGCTATCAGCTTGCCCATCTCCTCGCGCCCCTCACGCACGGCGCGACGCAAGGCGATGGCGGGCTCAATGGCGGTGCTCATCCAGCGCTGCTGGGCATCGGCCACCTGTTGCAGGCGCTGCTGTTGGGCGGGATTGTCCGCGGTCAACTGGCGCGCTTTTTGATAATGCTGCTTGAAGCCGGCCAGCCCCTGTTGCAGCGGCTCCAGCGAAGCCTCCGCACCGGTCAGGGCGAAGCCGCGTGCACCGGTTTCGATGTTGATCAGACTCTCCAGCATCAAGCGCATTTCTGCACGGACTTCATAGCTGTGGTCGTTCATGTCATTGGCCGCACCCAAGCGCGCAAAATTGACATAGGCCACACTGACCAGGAGGACCAGGATGGCCGCAACCAATCCGAAGCCGATATAAAGACGGGTACCGATTTTCAGGTTCGATAAAGTCATGATGGTTCTTTCCGGGGGACAGCAAGGTTTCTCTGGGGACCGGCAGCCCGTACAGGACGGGAGGAATCACGCCGGCTCTTGTTCTGTTCTTGGTGTTTCACATTCCTGCAAAAGCGTGACATACTGATAAAAATCACAAAAACAAACAGAATATTTCCTAGGTTTTGCATGATAAACATCAATATGCAACGTCTTTGAACGGATATCATCAAAAAATATCCGTACATTTTGAAATATTTTTCTAATAGAAAGATGACAATGACCAGCAAGCACCTGCCCACCGAGGACAGCCCCGATCTGTCCGACCTGCCATTGCTGCGCCCCGGTGCCGTGGCGCGGCAACTGGGCATGTCGGTGGAGACCTTGCGCGCCTGGGAGCATCGCTACGGTCTCACCTCCTCGCAGCACAGTGGCGGCGGGCAGCGCCTGTATTCGCAGGAAGACCTGCAGCGCCTGGGCTGGATCAAGAAGCTGGGCGATGCCGGCCACCGCATCGGCAAGCTGGCCACGCTGACGCCGCAGGACTTGCAGGCGCTGGCCCAAAGCCTGCCCGCCGAGCACGCAGCGCCGCCCTCGACGATGGCCACCGGCGGCATGAGAGTCCCGCGCCTGGTGCTGGTAGGCCCATGGATTTCCACCAAGGCCAGCCGCCAGGCATTGACGCAGCAGCAGTTCAGCATCACCGCCGCCGTCGAAACCCTGGAAGAACTGGACCTGCCGGCCTTCGAGGCCGACCTGCTGGTGCTGGAAAGCGCGGTATTGGGCCACGACCTGGAAGACCGCCTGGACAGCCTGCATCACTCCTTCATCCAGGTGCCGGTGGTGATCCTGTACCGCTTCGGTTCGCCCGAGATGGTGGCGCGCCTGGTCCAGGCTGGTCACCGCCTGGTGCGCAAGGCCATGGACGGCATCGACGTGGAGTGGCTGTGCGATCTGCTCAAGCGGGTACCGTTACCCACCACGGCCCATATCCTGGGCAGCGCGGAAGAGAGTTTGCCCGCGCCGCGCTTCAGTGAAAGCACGCTGGCTGCCATTTCGGAACAATCCGACCAGATGCAATGTGAATGCCCGCGCCATCTGGCCGAACTGCTGACCGCCCTGATCGGCTTCGAACGCTACAGCCGCCAGTGCGAAGATGAATCCGAGGAAGAAGCCGAACTGCATCGTACCCTGTGCATCGCCGCCGGCCAGGCAAGACTGCCCTTGGAAGAGGCGCTGCAACGCCTGGCGCGGGTGAAGGGAATCACGCTGACCTAGCCCCCCTCCTCCATCGCAAAAAAAAGCGCGCCCCGAAGGACGCGCTGCTTGCACTCGATACTGCGTCAGAACTGTTCCCAATCCCCATCGACCGCGGCTTCCGCCTGCACGGTCGGCTGGCGGGCCGGCGCGCTGGACGCGGAACTGGGCTTGGCGACCGGCTTGCGCGGCAAGGCGGCGGGCCGCGGCGTGACATCCACTTGCGCGGTACGC
>NZ_BADI01000617.1:0-195 GCF_000333555.1 Herbaspirillum sp. B65
GGCAATCATCATCACCAGCGGCTTGTCGCGGCCCAGCACCAGCGGGCGCTGCAGCGGCTGCAGCAGGTCGATCAGCAGGGTGCGCAGGGCGGTGCGCACCTGGGCGGCTTCGGTCAGGCGCTCGTTTTTGACCTTTTTCTTCAGTTCGGCCAGCAGCCACTGGGTGGCTTCCACGCCGGCGTCCGATACCAGCAG
>NZ_BADI01000616.1:0-5511 GCF_000333555.1 Herbaspirillum sp. B65
CCGGTACGGATGAAGCAGATCGAGCAGGTCAACCTGTCTTGAAGGAAATCGGCGCCGACCACGTGCCGCAGATCCTGTCTGGGAACAAGATCGACGCCGCCGGGCTGGAACCGACGGTCGAGTATGACGAGTATGGTAAAATCCAGCGGGTTTTCGTCAGTGCCCAGTCCGGTGCTGGCCTGGATCTGCTGCGCGAAGCGATCGCCGCTTCGCTCAAGGCCACCTTGGAGGCCAGGGGTCGCAGCCGTTCTGAGCCAGTCGATTCCGCAGACATGCACGCTTGAGCCGTTCGAGGGAACGGCTTTTTGCACGTTCCTGGCGCGCATTCCTCCTAGATTTTCTTAATCCATCACTACAGCCGGAACGCAAACGAATGCTTGTGTCTTTATTCAGGAAAATCGGTGTCAAGTTTTCGTTGAACGACCCCCAATGGGGACGTGGTTCACAAAACGACAACCGCGACAATCAGAATAACGGAAATAACGGCGACAAACGGCCCGAAAAACCGTCCGGCAATGATGACGGCCCGCCCGACCTGGACCAGCTCTGGCGCGACTTCAACCAGCGCATCGCTGGTATGCTCGGCCGCAAGGGCGGTGGCTCCGACGGCGGCAACGGTGGTGGCGGCTTCAATCGTGGCGATGTCAAGGGCGCCGGTATCGGCGTGGGCGTGATCGCCATCATCGTCGTCTTCCTCTGGCTGGCCAGCGGCTTCTTCATCGTGCAAGAAGGCCAGACCGCCGTGGTGACCACCTTCGGCCGCTACAGCCACACCACGCTGCCCGGCTTCAACTGGCGCTGGCCGTATCCCATCCAGAGCCACGAGATCGTCAACATGTCCCAGGTGCGGACCGCCGAGATCGGCTATCGCGGCAGCGTGCGCAACAAGCAGTTGAAGGAATCCCTGATGCTCACCGATGATGAAAACATCATCGACATCCAGTTCGCCGTCCAGTACAAGCTCAAGAACGCCGCCGAATGGCTGTTCAGCAACCGGGACCCGGATGACTCCGTGCGCCAGGTGGCCGAAACCGCCATCCGCGAAATCGTCGGCCGCAGCAAGATGGACTTCGTGCTTTACGAAGGCCGTGAAAAGGTCGCATTGGACGTGAGCCAGCGTATGCAGCAGATCCTGGATCGCTACAAGTCCGGCGTGCAGATCACCAATGTCACCATGCAAGGCGTGCAGCCGCCCGAACAGGTGCAGGCTGCCTTCGATGACGCCGTCAAGGCCGGTCAGGACCGCGAACGTCTCAAGAACGAAGGCCAGGCCTATGCCAATGACGTGATCCCGCGCGCCTCCGGCGCCGCCTCGCGCCTGCTGGAAGAAGCCGAAGCCTACCGCTCCCGCGTGGTGGCCAATGCCGAAGGCGATGCCTCGCGCTTCACCCAGGTGCAAGAAGCCTATGCCAAGGCCCCGGCCGTCACCCGCGACCGCATGTACCTGGAAACCATGCAGCAGATCTTTGCCAACACCACCAAGGTCATGGTCGATGTCAAGAATGGCAGCAACCTCCTGTACCTGCCGTTGGACAAGCTGATTCAGCAAAGCGCCAGCGATGCGACCCCGGCCGGCGCCAAGTCGCCCGCCTCGGCGGCTAGCCAGGCTGCGCCCAGTGCTGCGTCCACCAATTCGACTGCAGGAACCGACACCGTGTATTCATCCGAGCTGATGCGAGATTCGAGAAACCGCGATCCCCGCGAGTCGCGTGAAAGGGAGGTGCGCTGATGGGCCGCCTCGTTACTTCCGTCATCGTCGCCGTGGTGGCGATCTGGCTGGCATCGTCCACCATCTTCGTGGTCGACCAGCGTTCCTCGGCCATCGTCTTTGCCCTCGGTGAAGTCAAGCAGGTCATCACCGAACCCGGCCTGCATTTCAAGCTGCCGCCACCCTTCCAGAGCGTGATGTACCTGGACAAGCGCACCCAGACCCTGGACACGCCCGATGCTGACCGCTTCATCACCGCTGAAAAGATGAACGTGCTGGTCGATGCCTACCTCAAGTGGCGCATCGTCGATCCGCGCCTGTACTATGTCAGTTTCAACGCCGACGAACGTCGCGCCCAGGACCGCCTGTCGCAGATCGTCAAGGCCGCGCTCAACGATGAAATCACCAAGCGCACTGTGCGCGAAGTCATCTCCAGCCAGCGCAATAACCTCATGGACGCCATCCAGGCCCGTGTGGCCAACGAAGCCAAGCAGATCGGCGTGGAAGTCATCGACGTGCGTCTGCGCCGCGTGGACTATGTGGACCAGATCAACAACTCGGTGTTCGAACGCATGAAGTCCGAGCGCGTGCGGGTGGCCAATGAGCTGCGCTCTACCGGTGCGGCCGAATCCGAAAAGATCCGCGCTGATGCCGACCGCCAGCGCGTGGTGATCCTGGCCGAAGCCTATCGTGAATCCGAAAAGATCCGCGGTGCCGGCGACGCCAAGGCATCCCAGATCTACGCCCAGGCCTTCGGTCAGAACCCCGACTTCTACAAGTTCTACCGCAGCCTGGAAGCCTACCGCGCCAGCTTCAAGAGCCGCCACGACGTCATGGTGGTGGACCCCAGTTCGGAGTTCTTCAAGTACTTCAAGGGAGTAGGCGGCAGCGCCACCAGCGCGGCGAAGAAGTAAAAATTCGCTTAACAGGCGATAATGTGAACAGTTCTGTGCCGTCTCCAGGGTGGGGCGGGCAGGGCGAACCGGATGGATGCCGCTGGTAAAGGGCATCTTTCCTTTTTTGGGTCGGACATATGTTCCGGGATGCAATTTTCCCGGAATGCAAGAAGAGGGGCGGCAGGCATTCCCGGACCGCCCCGATTGTTCGTCTGGGCGCCTGCTTGCATCGTTGTTGTCCACACCACGCAAGCACGCAAACCGTTTTTTTCTGCTTTGACTTTTGTTTATGCCTAACTGGCTTCTTCCTGAAAACATCGCCGACGTCTTGCCCTCGGAAGCGCGCAAGATCGAGGAGCTGCGCCGTCGCCTGCTCGACAATTTCCGCCTGTACGGCTACGAAATGGTCATGCCGCCGCTGCTGGAATACCTTGAATCCCTGCTCACCGGCGCCGGCCAGGACACCGACCTGCGCACCTTCAAGCTGGTCGATCAGCTCTCCGGCCGCACTCTGGGCGTGCGCGCCGACATGACCACGCAAGTGGCGCGCATCGATGCCCACCTGCTCAATCGCGCCTCGGTCACTCGCCTGTGCTATGCCGGCAGCGTCCTGCATACGCGTCCGACCGGTCTGCACGCCACCCGCGAACCGATCCAGATCGGCGCCGAGATCTACGGTCATGCCGGCCTCGAAGCCGACGCCGAGATCCAGGAACTGGCCTTGAATTCCCTGGCCCTGGCCGGAATGCGCACCATCCGCCTGGACCTGTGCCACGTCGGCGTGCTGCGCGCCATCATCGCCCACGATGCCGCCGCCAAACGCGACGAAGCACAACTGTTCGGCCTGTTGCAGGCCAAGGACGTGCCGGGCTTGAAGGACATCGCCGCGACCTACCAGGACGGCACCCGCGCCGCGTTGCTGGCGCTGCCCAACCTGTATGGCGACATCTCGGTCATCGCCCGTGCCCGCATCACCTTGCCGGCGCTGCCCGGCATCGCCCAGGCCCTGGACGAGCTGCAGGCCCTGGTGGAACTGGCGGCCGGCCATGAAGGCGCGGCTGTCACCATCGATCTGGCCGACCTGCGCGGCTACCATTACCACAGCGGCGTGATGTTCTCCGCCTATGTGCCGGGCCTGCCCAATGCGGTGGTGCGCGGCGGCCGCTACGACCATGTGGGGGAAGCCTTCGGCCGTGCGCGGCCGGCGACCGGCTTCTCCCTGGACCTGCGTGAACTGGCACGACTGATGCCGGGCGCAGAACGAAAACGCGCCATCCTCGCCCCTTGGGGTAGGGACGCCGGTCTGCGTGAGAAAATAGCGCAATTGCGGCAAGCGGGAGAGATCGTGATCCAAAGCCTTCCCGGCCACGAGCACGATCAGGACGAATTCGATTGCGATCGCGCACTCGATTTCAGCAATGGAAACTGGATTATCAAAAACTTGGGTTGAGTCATGTTACAGAACAGCAATGCAAAGAATGTCGTCGTCATCGGTACGCAATGGGGCGACGAAGGTAAGGGCAAGATCGTCGATTGGCTGACCGATCACGCGCAAGGCGTGGTGCGTTTTCAGGGTGGCCACAATGCCGGCCACACGCTGGTCATCGGCGGCAAGAAGACTGCGCTGCAACTGATCCCCTCGGGCATCATGCGCGCCGGCGTGGCCTGCTACATTGGCAACGGCGTGGTGCTGTCGGTGCCCGACCTGCTGCGCGAGATCGACAAGCTCGAAGCTGCCGGCGTGGAAGTGTGCTCGCGCCTGAAGGTCTCGGACGCCTGTCCGCTGATCCTGCCCTATCACGTGGCCCTGGACGTGGCGCGTGAAGCCGCCCGTGGCGTCGACAAGATCGGCACCACCGGCAAGGGCATCGGCCCGGCCTACGAAGACAAGGTGGCCCGTCGCGCCATCCGCGTGGCCGACCTGTTGAACGAAAAGCGCTTTGCCGAAAGCTGCTGGCCAACCTGGACTACCACAACTTCGTCCTGACCCACTACCTCAAGACCCAGCCGGTGGACTACCAGAAGACCCTGGACGAAGCCCTGGCCAACGTGCCGCGCATCAAGCCCATGGTGACCGATGTCTCCAGCGACCTGTATGCCATCCACAAGGCCGGCGGCAAGATCCTGTTCGAAGGTGCACAAGGCAGCCTGCTGGACGTGGACCATGGCACCTACCCGTTCGTCACCTCCAGCAATTGCGTGGCCGGCAATGCCGCTGCCGGCGCTGGCGTGGGCCCAGGCATGTTGCACTACATCATGGGCATCACCAAGGCCTACACCACCCGCGTCGGTTCCGGTCCGTTCCCGGCCGAACTGCCCACGGACGCCGGCACCGGCAAGCACCTGGCCTCGGTCGGTCATGAATTCGGCACCGTCACCGGCCGTGCGCGCCGTTGCGGCTGGTTCGATGCCGCCCTGCTGAAGCGCTCGGTGCAGATCAATGGCGTCTCCGGCATGTGCCTGACCAAGCTGGACGTGCTCGATGGCTTGGAGTCGTTGAAGCTGTGCACCGGTTACAAGTTGAACGGCAAGACCGTCGACATCTTCCCGGTCGGCGCCGAAGAAGCGGCCGCCTGCGAGCCGATCTACGAAGAAATGCCCGGCTGGTCCGAGACCACTGTCGGCGCCAAGTCGCTGGACGCGCTGCCGGCCAACGCCCGCGCCTACATCAAGCGCATCGAGGAACTGGTGGGCGTGCCCATCGACATGATCTCCACCGGCCCGGACCGCGAAGAGACCATCGTCTTGCGCCATCCGTTCAAGTAATTCACTACGCAATCGCCGTTATCGGCACAAGGCACTACGAAGCAATCAAGAATATGAAGATCTCTGACGACAAAGACCTCTGGGTCTCCTGGGACGACTACAACCGCCTGATCGAACGACTGGCATGAAGGTTACGAATCC